>CAYYOX010000343.1:0-7496 GCA_964473065.1 uncultured Planctomycetaceae bacterium
TGGCAGGAGGTAGCAAGATGACCAGGTTAGCAACGATCGTAGCTTTGGCAGCTCTATTGGGAATGGCCGTTCTTGGCGGCACAGCACAGGCCGACATCATGCTCGACTCGGCCGTGGGCCTTTGGCAGTATGTCGATGTGGCGGACGCCAACGGTCCGCCGCACAGCGACTTCGTCCACGATCCGGCGACCGGGATGAACGTCAATCAAGATGTTCTGGGCGGTCCCATCCTGGCGTTGAACTCCGACCAGAAAGCGATCGACGACCAGAAAGCCGGGTATATCTATATGCCCAACATCGTCGACGGCCATGAACTCTTGCCGACCGGCGGCGTGACGCTCTTCGCGCGGGTCAACTTCAACAGCTTTGACGGCGTGGACGATGTCTTCAGCATGCATCGCGAATTTGTCGAGAATTTCGACTTGGATCACATCTACGGATTGGAGTTTCTCAATGCCGTCCCGCAATTCTCGGTCCATGGAGCGGGCGTAGCGGGTCGAGTCAACGATGAGTTGAACTTTGCCGCTCCCTTGTCGACGAACACCTGGTACGACATCACGGGCGTGTTCGATCCGGGCGTCGACACGGGCGACGGGCAAGGCGCCGTGAGCCTGTATGTATATGATCCGCAAACGGGCAGTCAGGTCGGCGCCACGGCGACGATGGCCGTGCCCTACGACGCCCTGGAGATCATCCCGGTCAACTTTTGGGAATCCCTGGTTTTCGAAACGCCCTGGAACGTTCACGGAGTGAATGACGCTCAGATGGATCTGACCGCGGTTTGGGACCGGGCCCTTACTCAGGCGGAGGTGGCCGGGCTCTCGGCGGCCGGAACCGTGCTGACTTGGGACCAGAACCATACCGAACTTTCGTGGGACTCCGCCCATTGGCTTCCGGGCGGCACGCCCAACGCCAGTGCGTTTGTCGTTTTGCCTGCGGGCAATACGGACGTGGTCAGTCTCAATAGCGGCGGTACGGCCCATTGGCTGACGGTCGACGACGGCGGGATTGATGTGGCCAACAATCAGACCCTGGCGATCGGCGGCGGGGCCGATTTTGCCGCCGGTACGACCCTCTCGATCGGTCAGAATGCGGCCCTGACCAGCCCCGGAGGGAACCTCAACCTTGCCACGCTGACCCTCGGCGACGGCGCCATGCTCAGCGGCGGCGGCGGGACGATCGGCACGATCAACGCGGCCGGAAGCGCCACGCTCGACCTTGGCAATGACGTGACCGTCGGCTCGATCAGCGTGGGGCCCGGCACATTCACCAAGCAAGGCGCAGGCGCCTTGACGCTGGACAACTCAGACGGGACGGGCGTCACGGCCAACGCGGCCACGGAGTTCCAGGTGGCCGGCGGTACGTTGGCTTCCCGGGGTGGAAGCCCGTTGGGCTCAGCCACGCAATTGACGCTCTCCGGCGGCACGTTCTCTTTCGATGACGGACTGGGTGTGCCGCAACCCGGCCCGGCCGGGGCGATTGCCAAGTGGACCTTCGACTCGGTCGCCGGCGCGACGGTCACCAACGAAGGGATCGGCCTGGGGATGGACGGCACCTTGGCCGCCGGGGCCAGTATTGCCGGCGGCAAGATCGGCAACGCCTTGGCCTTGGATGGCGGAATCGACGCCTACATGGACGTCGCCTCTGAAGTGACGGAACTCGGAGCGGCCGATTTCACGCTTGCACTGTGGATCAATACCGACATGTTCATGGCGCCGATCCTCACCAAGAACAATCCGACCACCGGTTGGTCGAGTGCCGAGAAGTATTTTTACACGAGCCCCGGAAGTGCCACGGAAGGCCCAGTAGGCGCTCCGACCTTTGTCGGCTGGGGCGCTGATTGGATTAGCGGGACCACTCCAGTCACCGACAACCAATGGCACCACGTGGCCATCACCTGGGATGTCGACACGGGTACGGGTTTTATGTATGTCGACGGCCTGGAGGAGACAAGCTACGACGGATACAACGGCTTGGGCGACAACGTGGGTGAATCCATCCGCTTGGGATTCAACGCCTTCGACGGGTTCAATAACTACAACGGCCTGATGGACGAGGTCTATATTTACGACCGCACGCTGGAAGCCACCGAGGTGGGCCCGATGTTCGCTCTGAGAACGGCGCCGAACATGGCCAGCGTGAATGTGACCGTAACGGCCGATTCCACGCTCCACGGGGCGACCACGGCCGAGAACACATCCTTTGCCGGGTTGACCATGCAGCAGGGCATCCTCTCGACTACCGGCAGTGGTAGCATCTCGTTCGCCGCAGGCACCAACGTGCCGCCGGGAACCACCGGACTGATCGGATTCGATCCCCAAACGACGACCGACTACGGCGCGATCGACATCGGCGGCTCCGACGTCACCATCGCCAAGGCCGGCCCCAGCACTTGGGTCCTCGATTCGGTTGCCGGAAACGCCCCGTCCAACCTGGGCGCCGCCGCCGACTGGGACGTCCAAGGCGGGCAAATGACGATCCTCGGCACGAACGTGCTCAGCGGAAAACCGGTCACGGTCTCCGGCGGCACGCTGTTGACGTCCGGCGAAGCGCCACTCGGCGCTTCGACGGTCACGCTCTCCGGCGGAACGCTCGAGGTGATTGGAACGGGCGAACCCACCGGCCCGGTCGCCAAGTGGACCTTCGACAACGTCGCCGGCGCCACCGTGGTCAACGACGGCATCGGCGGACCGTCGATGGACGGCATCCTCGCCGCCGGCGCTAGCATCGGCGCCGGTACGGGACAGGTCGGCGATGCCCTGGTGCTCAACGGCGGCATCGACGCCTACATGGACGTCGCCTCGGGAGTGACTGAATTCGGCGGCGCCAATTTTACCATGGCGTTGTGGATCCAAACCGAGATGTTCTTGGCGCCGATGCTCACGAAGAGCAACCTGGACGCCGTCTGGTCTCATGCCGAGAAGACGTTCTATACGAGCCCCGCGTGGTCGGCCCAGGAGGGACCGGTTGGCGCTCCGACTTACGTTGGTTACGGCGCCGATTGGATCACCGGGACCACCCCGGTCACCGACAACCAATGGCATCACCTGACCGTCACGTGGGACAACGACACGGGCCAAGGTGTTATGTATGTCGACGGTGTCGAGGAGACCAGCTACCTCGGCTATAACGGCCTAGTCGACAACCCGAACGATCTGGTTCGACTGGGATTCAGCGCCTTCAATACGGCCAACTACATGGGCCAGATGGATGAGGTTTACGTCTACGACCGGGCCCTGCACGCGATCGAAGTCGATCGCTTATTTGCCGACGGCGGCGCACCCGCGGCCGGTGCAGATGCCGATATGTCGGCCGTCGATCTGTTGGTTACGGCCGATTCGTCCGTGGTGGCAAGCGGTGCGGCGGGTATTCCCTTCGGCGCCCTGTCGATCGACGACGGCGTGTTGACGACCCAGGGGACCGATGGGCTTAACTTCACGAGCACAACGATCGATTCGGGGGCCTCGGCGGCCGGTTTCGATACGCAGGCCAACACCAATCCGGGCGCCATAACGGCAAGCGGCGTCACGATCATCAAGCGCGGCCCGGCCGATCTGATTCTCGACTCTGCCGCGGGTGACCTCAGCGGGGCCACCTTCGACGTGCAGGAAGGTCGTCTGATCGGCGTGCACAACTCGAATCCCTTCGGCACGGCCACACTGCAATTGGCCGGCGGCGAAGTCGTCCTCTCCAGCGGAGCGGGCGATGTGCTGTTTGACAACGCGGTCCACGTGACCGAAGACGGTTCGCTTCTGGCCGGCGCGGCTGCCGGCGGATTGCCCGGCCCGTTGACGATCACCCTGGGCAGCACCCCGGCCAACGGCGTGGCTATCGACCCCGGCAAAACCTTGACCTTGAGTGCCACCGACGACTACGCGTTGGACGTGGCCGGCGCAATCGACGGCGCCGAAGGGTCGGTAACGGTGAGTGAAGGCGTTGTGAGCCTTGCCGGCGGAAGCTTGAGTTCGGTGAAGGTCACCGGCGGCACACTGAATACGACGGATGACCTGATCGTGGATGTTATTCGTCTGACCGAGGGAACTCTCAACACCAACGCGGCCCAAGTCATCGTCAGCGAAGAGATGAAGCTTGGTACGACCAGTCTGAGCATCAGCGAGGGTAACTCGTTCACAGCCAGCGGCCCCGATCTGCGCAACGGCGGCGATATCACGGTCGGCGGCGGCACGCTGACCATCGGCGTCCCGGGCGCGCCTACCGGCGCGGTCGCCTATTGGTCGTTCGACAACCTCGACGCTGTTACCGTGTTGAACCAAGGCGCCGGCGGGGCCGACATGAACGGCACGCTGGTCAACGGCGCCACGGTCGGCGCCGGCAAGAACGGCAACGCCCTGTTGCTGGACGGCGTCGGCTACATGGATACCACCTCCGGCGTGACGGAGTTCGGGGCGGCTGACTTCAGCCTCTCGTTGTGGGTCAATACCACCATGCTTCACGCTCCAATGGTGAGCAAGAATGATCCGAACACCCCCTGGGCGTATGCCGAGAAGACGTTCTATACGAGTTGGGGGACTTACGGGCCGGAAGGTCCGACGGGTGCACCGAGCTTTGTCGGTTGGGGCGCCGATTACCTCAGCGGCACGACCTCGGTTGCCGACAATCAGTGGCACCACGTGACGTACACCTGGGATTACGACACCTTGACCGGCTATGTCTACGTCGACGGCAATGAGGAGACAAGCTACGGCCAATTCAACGGACTGGCCGACAATCCCGGTGAATTCCTACGGTTGGGATTCAAAGCCTTTGATTGGTTGCCGACCAATTTCATCGGCATGCTTGACGAGGTCTACGTCTATGACCGCACACTGCCGGCCAACGAGGTCGATAATCTCTACGGCGACGGCAGCGGCGTGGTCGCCCAGCCCATTGACCTCTCCGACACCAATCTCCACGTCACCAGTGACTCGCTGCTGCAACTGGAGAGCTACGAAGATGTTATGTTCGGCGATTTGACCGTCGCCGACGGCGTGAATCTTGGGGTCAATCAGGCCGGCGCACTGAGCGTAGCTAGTCTGAACCTGGGTGACGGAGCCCAACTCGGTTCGGTCGCCGATCTGGCAAATCCCCACCCGGCGAGCCTCTTCGTCCGCGGCATGATCAACATCGGTTCCAGCCCCGGCACAGCCACCATCGTCGGCGAGCTGGAGCTGGCTGAAGAAGCAGATGACGGCGGCGACACGCAGGCCGGTTTCCACGTCGATATTTCCGGCGACCTGAACGACAAGCTCGTGATGGACGGCGACGGCACCATCTTTGGCGCCTCGGGCCTTGCCTGGATTGCCGGAACCTTGGAAGTCGAAGGCCAGAAACCGATGACCTCCGGCGGCAGCCCGATCTGGGGTGATCAGGTCCTGACCGTCATGCAGGCTACCCCGATCGTCGAGGAAGACGGCGGGTTCAAGGGCGAGTTCGGCCCCAGCAGTCCCGGCGGCTCGATTCCGCTCTCCTACGGCGTGGCCGGGACGCTACCCAACGAAGGCGATTACCTCGGCGCCGGCTTATGGTTCGGCAACGCGGGCAATGACGGCGTCTATTATCCGGGACGTGATAATGCGCCCAATCCCAGCCCGGAAATTGCGGCCACCGCCGTGCAGATCGGCGTCTTCCAAGCCGCCCCGGGTGACACCGACGGCAACCGCAAGGTCGAAGGCCAGGATATCCTCAACATCCTCCAAGCCGGTCTGTTCGGCGACGGCGTTACGACCGAGGCCAACTGGGGCAACGGCGACTTCAACGCCGATAGCAAGATCTCCGGCGAAGATATTCTCGCCCTGCTAGGCACGGGCCTGTTCGGCGACGGAACCTACCCGGACTCTGCCGCATCCGCTGCGGGAGCCGATGTCAAACTGGTTGTCACCGGCGGCGGACTGGTGATCGACACGGGCGGCGCCACGCTGACCGGCTTTGTGCTCAGCAGCGAATCCGGTATCCTTACGGGTGACGACGCCGATAACCTTGGTCTGTTCCAAGAGGACACCGATGCGACCATCAGCGGCACGTTCGCCATGTCACTCAAGGGTGAACATGGCTTGGGCGATGTGCTTGGTGATACCGACGTGGACCTCGGCGGCGACTTGACCTTGGCCTACACCATTGCCGGCATCCCGGGCGTGTTCACCGCCAGCGTGGTCGTGCCCGAGCCGGGGACGCTGATGTTGCTGCTAAGCGGCCTGGCGGGCCTGCTGATCTGGCGACGGCGGATGTAGAAATGTAGGGTGCGTGAAACGCACCATAAACTCGATTCTTCGCGATGCATTGAAATTGGTGCGTTTCACGCACCCTACAAATCGAGCCCAAGCCCAGGGGTTGCAACCCCTGGGCTTAGCTCTGCCACCCCCCGCTTGTCGCGACGTGCTGCGGGTGATAACCTGATGGTTTTCCCCGTTGACGATCGTAGGTGAGTGGAACCGTGGCACGAATGCGGAACATGGTTGTCGCCCAAAGCGGCGGACCGACTCCCGTGATAAATAGCAGCCTGCAGGGCATTATCGAGGCCGCCCGGGCTGCCGATGCCGTCGAGACCGTCTATGGCGCTCGGCATGGCATTGAAGGCGTATTGAAGGAGGAGTTGTTCGATCTGTCGGCCCAAGCGGCGGAAGAGGTCGCTCTGCTGCGTTACACGCCGGTCGCCGGATCGATCGGCACGTGTCGTTACAAGCTCAAGCCGGGCCAGGACGAAGATTTCGCCCGGGTGCTCGACGTGTTTGCGGCGCACGAGGTCGGCTACTTCCTCTACATCGGCGGCAACGACTCGATGGATACGGCCAACAAGATCGCCAAGCTGGCCCAGCGGCGCGGCTTGGATCTGGCGACCGTCGGCGTGCCGAAAACGGTCGACAACGACATCGGCGATAGTGAGTTCCGATTGATCGACCACACGCCGGGCTACGGATCGGTAGCCAAGTACTGGCTGCATGCGGTGCAGAACGCCAACGAAGAGAATCGGGGCTCGGCGCCGGCCGACCCGGTCTTGGTCATGCAGGCGATGGGACGGAAGATCGGCTTCATCCCGGCCGCCGCCAGACTGGCCGATCCGGAACGCCAGATGCCGCTGAAGATCTATCTGGCCGAAAGCCCTTGTTCGATTGAGCAATTGGCCGACGAGGTCAACGATCAACTTCGCTCCGCCGGGCGGTGCCTGGTTGTGATCAGCGAAGGTTTTGACGTGGGCGACTTGGGAGACGTGAGCGATTCCTTCGGCCACACCTCGTTTGGCTCCACTAAGCTGACCGTCTGCCAGACCGTGGTCAACTACCTCAACGGCGTCGGCTTGGCCGCCAAGGGCGCGGCACGCGGCAACGTGCCGGGAACCGATCAACGTCATAGCATGGCTTACGTCTCGTCGGTCGACCAGGACGAGGCGTATCGCGTCGGTCAGAAGGCCGTGCAACTGGCCGCCGGCGGCGAAAGCGCCTACATGGCTACGATTCTTCGTAGACCGGGGCCGATTTACCGCGTTGATTACGACCAAGTGC
>CAYYOX010000344.1:0-7496 GCA_964473065.1 uncultured Planctomycetaceae bacterium
AGGGGACTGGCTCCGAGCGTGAATAGATGCTAGCCCTGCCGAAACGTTCTCCGGCTCGGTGCCTGTCCCCCTTTTCCACGGCCATCGTCGACGGAGCCTGTCCCCTTTTTCGGGCTCCCGCATGAGTTGTTCCACGCGCCCGTCCTTGTGGAGAGGCCGATCGTCGGCTAAGTTGGGCCCATGCCTAGCCTACCGTCAGTCAAACGTTTTGAAGCCAGCAACGGGGTGCGAATCTATCGCATCGCGTGCGAGGTCTTTGCGTACCTGACGGCCCGCGTATATCTGCTGCTCGACGCGGGCGTGCCCACGCTGGTCGACACGGGCAGCGGGCAGGGTGAGTCGAGCCGCCAGATCCTCGCGGGAATCGAGACCGTGCGAACCGAGTTCGGCGAAGCGATCCGACCGGCCGACATCCGGCGGATCGTGATCACCCACGGCCATTTCGACCATACGGCCGGGCTGTGGGACATGTTGGCCGAAATGAAACAGGCCGAGGTGGCCATCCACCCGTTGGACTCGCGGGCTATTACCGCGCCGGACGATCGGGCCGTGGTTGGGCGATATCGGTTGTTGAACTTCCTTCGCCAGGCCGGTGTCGAGCCGTCGCAACAAGTCGAACTGGTCGGCGATCGTTACGCCCGGGGTGGGCGGCCCAGTGTGCCGGTCGGTGTTTCGTTGGAAGACGGACTGGAACTCGACGGCCTGCGTTTCGTACACACGCCCGGTCATGCCCCGGGGCACGTCTGCACGATCGTTGGCGACGTGCTGCTCAGCGGCGATCACCTCCTGGCCCGAACACTTTCGCAACAGTGGCCCGAGAGCATGATCCCCTACACGGGCTTGGGCCATTATCTCGAATCGTTGGACAAGATCGGCCGCACGGGCGGATTCGATCTGGCCTTGGCCGGGCACGAACCGGTCATCCACGATGTGTACCGACGGATCGATGCGATTCGCGACGCCCAATTCCGCCGCCTGGATCGAGTGATCGAAGTGCTCCGCGCAGCCGACGGGCCCATGTCGATCGCCCAGATTGCCAACCGGATGTACGCCGACAAGAAGGGCTTCCACGTGATGCTGGCCCTGACCGACATCGGCGCCCGGGTCGAATATCTCCATCAGCGCGGCCAACTGACCGTAGCCAACCTGGACGAAATCGAATCGCAGCAGGACCAAGTATTCCGCTACCAAGCCGTATGACCGACCGTCCTTAGCCGCTTGCGGCTTTGCAACGTACCCCCAACTAACCCTCCCCAGGAGCCCCGCCATGCGACATTTTGCCAAATCGATTCCATCCCTTGCGTGCTTCACCCTGCTGTGCTTCTTCCCGGCAACCGCCTTGCCGAAAACAGTTCACGTTTCCCCCGACGGCCCAATCCGGTCGCTTCAGGCGGCTCGGGATGCGGTGCGGCAGTTGAAACCGTTGACCGAGCCGGTCCGCATTATCGTGGCCGACGGCACCTATCAATTGACCGAACCTGTGGTCTTTCACCCTGAGGACAGCGGCACGGCCGAGTGCCCAATCACCTACGAAGCGGCCGAGGGAGCGAAACCCGTGTTCACCGGCGGGCGCGTGATTCGCGGTTTTCAGAAAAGTGATAACGGACTTTGGATCGCAAAGATTCCCGAGGTCGCCTCGGGCGAGTGGTACTTCGAGCAACTCTACGTCGACGGTCGTCGCGCGACGCGTGCCCGATCGCCCAACAAGTTCTATCACTACATGCGCGATCGGATCGAGCACGGCATCGACCCGGCCACCGGCAAATCGACCGGACTGGCCAATCGGGCGTTTACTGCCGAGCCGGAAGACTTGGCCCCGTTGTTGGAGATTCCGGCGGATCGGCTTAGTGAAGTGACGGTGGTGGCCTATCATTCGTGGGCCGTCTCGGTGCATCGGCTGGCGGCCATCGATCGCAAGCAAAACGGGCTGATCCTGACCGGCCCGGCCCCTTGGCCCTTTTTGAATTGGGGACCGAGGCAACGCTATCATGTCGAGAACTTCAAGGCCGCCTTGGACGCGCCCGGCGAATGGTTCCTAGATCGCGACGGCACGCTTTTCTATAAGCCGCTGCCTGGCGAGGACATGACGCAGGTCGAGGTTATCGCCCCGGTATTGCCCGAGTTGGTCCGCTTTGCCGGCGACTCGGACAAGGGCCAATTCGTCGAGCACATCACGCTTCGAGGCCTGAAGTTTCGCCATGCCGGATACGTCCTTCCGGCCGAGGGCCACGCCGACGGTCAGGCGGCCGTGCGGATCGAAGGGGCCGTGATGGCCGACGGTTCGCGAAACGTCGTGATCGAAGATTGCGAAGTGGCCCAGGTCGGCGGCTATGGCGTTTGGTTTCGCCGCGGATGCCGCGACTGTCGCGTCGAGCACTGTTACGTGCACGAGATGGGCGCCGGCGGCGTGCGAATCGGCGAAGGCTGGAAGAGCAACCTCTCGCAAGAGGCCAACCAGACCAGCCATATCACGGTGGACAACAACATCATCCGCTCCGGCGGGCATCTGTTTCGCGGCTGCGTGGGCGTGTGGGTCGGGCACAGTCCCTACAACAAGGTGACGCATAACGAGATCGCAGATTTCCGCTACACGGGCATCTCGGTCGGCTGGAGCTGGGGATATGCCAAAAGTCTGGCCCATCACAACACGATCGATTTCAATCACATCCATCACCTGGGCTGGGGCGTGATGAGCGACATGGGCGGCGTCTATACGCTGGGCGTCTCGCCGGGAACGACCGTCAGCAACAACCGGATGCACCACGTCTATTCTTACAGCTACGGCGGTTGGGGACTCTACAACGACGAGGGCAGCACCGGCATCGTGATGGAGAATAATCTGGTCCATCACGTCAAGACGGGCACCTACCATCAGCACTACGGCCGCGAAAACGTCATCCGCAACAACATCCTGGCCTACAGTATGAACGGCCAGTTGCAACGCTCGCGGGTCGAGGAGCATCTTTCGTTCACGTTGGAGAACAATCTGATCTACTTCGACGAGGGCCAACTGCTGGCAAGCCAGTGGAAGGACAAGAACTTCAAGCTGCGAAGTAACCTCTACTACAACACGTCCGGCGAGCCGGTTACGTTCGACGGCATGACGCTCGATCAATGGCAGGCCGAGGGGCATGACTCCGGCTCGATCGTGGCCGACCCGAAGTTCGTCGATCCGGCCGGCGACGATTATCGCCTGCAACCCGACTCGCCTGCGGCCAAGGTCGGCTTCGAACCGTTCGACTACTCGCAGGCCGGCGTTTATGGCGACGCGGACTGGATCGCGTTGGCCGATGCGATCGAGTACCCGGAGGTGCAGTTCGCCCCCGATCCGCCGCCACCGCCGCCGGTGGCTGTTGACGACGATTTCGAGACACCGGCCGATCGGACCGGACCGATCAAGGCCCACGTGCATCACGAGAACAAGCCCCATTTGGTGCGAATCACCGACGAGACGGCGGCCGGTGGCAAACGTAGTTTGAAGGTGACCGACGCGCCCGGGTTGCAGTTCGCGTACAATCCTCATTTCTTCTACCTGCCACTACATGCGGCCGGCGTGTCGCGGGCTACGTTCGACTTGCGGGTCGAGTCGGGTGTCGACATGTTTTGCGAGTGGCGCGACGACGCGCAGCCGTATCGCGTCGGCCCGAGCCTTTTGGTTCGCAACGGTAAGCTCCTTGCGGGCGGAAAAGCGTTGCTGGACGTTCCCGTTGGGGCGTGGATCCGCGTCGACATGACGGCCGGGCTAGGTGAGCAGTCGACCGGCACGTGGCAGTTGAAGGTTACGTTGCCGGATCAGCCGCCGAGGGTCTTCCCCGATTTACCCAACGGCCACGCGAAGTGGAAGGAGTTCGACTGGCTCGGGTTCAGCAGTTTGGCGACCCAGCAGACCGCGTTCTACCTGGACAACATTCGCATCGTAAACTCGGCGGATGAAGAATAGCGGGGCTCTTGTCTCCCCTCTCCCTTTGGGAGAGGGGCCGGGGGTGAGGGCATAGAAAAGACACGCAAACCCTCACCCTAGCCCTCTCCCAGAGGGAAAGGGGACCAAGTTGGATCGTTGTCGTCTAGTGAATATCGAATATCGAACAAGGAATGACGAATGTTGAAGTGTTTTTCCGTGCGTGCTACCTTCTTCCTTCGATATTCCTTGTTCGATATTCGATATTCGGGAGGGAGTTCCCAGGAGAAGCATTTTACAAACTCCCGCGTGGGTCTTCGTGCCTCGACCCACCCTACGAGGATTCTCAGGCTCACTCAAGCGATTCCAACTCTTCCCAGCGGGCGTAGACTACCGCCAGTTCGGCTTCCACCTGCTTCAACTCGTCGGCCACCTTGACGACCTCGGTGTGATCTTGCTCGTAGAACTCCGGCGCGGACATGGTGGTGTGGAACTGTTCGATCTTCGCCTCCAATGCCTCGATCTTGGCGGGCAGAGTCTCCAGTTCGATCTTCTCGCCATACTTCAGCCGACGCGGTTGATCTTCTTGGCGTGCCTTGGCCTTCGGTGCCGGTTTCTTCGGCGCTTCGGACGTTTCCTGCTTGCGTTGGGTTAGCCAATCGTCGTAGCCGCCGGCGTATTCCTTGACGCGGCCTTGGCCCTCGAGCACCAGGGTGCTGGTGACTACGTTGTTGAGGAAATCGCGATCGTGGCTGACGATCAACAGCGTGCCCTGGTAGTCGACCAGGATCTCTTCGAGCAGTTCGAGCGTATCGCTGTCGAGATCGTTGGTCGGCTCGTCCATCACCAGCACGTTGGCCGGCTTGGTGAACAGTCGGGCCAGCAGCAGCCGGTTGCGCTCGCCGCCGGAAAGCCGCTTGACCGGGTTTCGTGCCTCCTCGGGCGTGAAGAGAAACTCCTGCAAGTAGCCCAGGATATGCTTCTTCACCCCGCCGACCATCACCGACTCGCTGCCTCCGCTGACGTTGTCCTGCACGCTCTGTTCTTCGTCGAGCTCGGCATGGAGTTGGTCGAAGTAGGCGACCTGCAATCGAGTGCCATGGCGGATTGTGCCCTGCTGGGGTTGCAGTTCATCCAGCAGCAGGCGAAGCAGGGTCGTCTTGCCCGCGCCGTTGGGGCCGATGATGCCGATCTTATCGCCGCGCATGATGCTGGTCGACAGGCCGCGGATGATCGGCTCAGTGTCTTCCAAAGTGCCAGTGTTTTCCGAATTGGAAGCCGGGTCGTAAGCGAAAGTCACGCCCTTGGCCTTGATAACCAGTCGCCCGGTGCGTTCGGCCTCTTGAAGCTGCATGCGGGCCTGGCCGGGTAGTTCGCGTCGCTCGACTCGTTGCTGTCGCATTTGTTTGAGTGCTCGAACGCGTCCTTCGTTTCGCGTTCGGCGTGCGAGGATGCCCCCGCGGATCCAGGTCTCCTCCTGGGCCAGCCGCTTGTCGAACAGGGCCCGCTGCTTGGCTTCGGTTTCCAACGCGGCCTGCTTGCGGTCGAGGTAGGTCTGATGGTCGCAGTCCCAGGCGATCAATTGTCCGCGATCGATCTCGACGATTCGCGTGGCCAGCTTCCGCAGGAACATCCGATCGTGGGTCACAAACATCAAGGTCCCTGACCAGCGCAGCAGAAACTCCTCGAGCCAGCAGATGCCGCCGAGGTCGAGGTGGTTCGTCGGTTCATCCAACAACAGCAGGTCGGGCCGACGAACCAGAGCTTTCGCCAGCAACACGCGTCGTTTCATGCCGGCCGAAAGCGATTCGCAGACCAGACCGCCGTCGAGACTCATCTTCGAGAGGACCGTTTCGATCTCCTGTTTCCGCCGCCAAGGTTCCTCGACAAAGTCGTCGGCCAGCTCGGCGTGGAGCTGATCGAAGATCGAGCCTTCCAGTCCGCGGGGAACTTGCTGGTTCAAACGCGCGATGCGAATCCCCGGCTCGCGGATGATTTCACCCGTGTCGGGTTCCAGTTGCCCGTCGATCAGCCGCAGCAAGGTGGTTTTGCCCGCGCCGTTGCGTCCCAGCAGGCAGATCCGCTCTCCGGGCTCGATCCGCAGTTCGGCATGTTCGAGCAGCGGCGGGCCGATAAAGTGGATACCGACATTTTGGAGAGTCAACAGGGGCATTCTAAACAGCCTTGCGCAATCTTGGGGGTATGTAGGGTGGATCGCCGAATCAAGGAATGCTGTTTAGCTTCCCGTCAGGTACCCATAAACGGTCCATCATAGCATACCCAGGCCGCGGCAACAGGTCCCTGGTCCCCCTCAAAAGGGCCGTTTTCTCAACTGCTATTGGACCCGAGGGCGGGGCGGGGTATCCTCTGGCGGCCGAATTTCTTGGTCGGACTATGCCCGCTGCGCGACCAACGGTCGCGACTTTATATGTGCGCGACCAACGGTCGCGGCTTTATGAGACCTTGTGCAAGCTATGAACATTGCCGTTTTTCTGCCCAACTGGCTGGGTGACCTGACCATGGCGACGCCGACCCTGCGGGCGATCCGAGGTCGGTTCGGAGCGGATGCGCGAATCGTCGGTATCATGCGGCCCTACCTGGCCGACGTGCTGTCGGGCGCCGATTGGCTCAGCGAGCAGTGGTACTACGATCCGCGAGCCGACGATCGCAACCTCCGCTCGTGGGCGCTGGTCAAACGGATGCGCCGCGAGCAGTTCGATATGGCCGTGTTGCTACCCAACTCGCTGCGCACCGCCGCGGTGGCCTACTTCGGCAGAGCCGTGGAGCGGATCGGCTACGTTCGGTACGGACGCGGGCCGTTGTTGACCGGGCGGCTGTATCCGGCCCGAGAGGGACGCCGAATCGCCGACGCGCCGGTTGTGGAGACCTACCTGGGCATTGCCGAAGCGTTGGGCTGCTATGACCAGTCGAGACGGCTCGAACTGGCTACGATCGACAACGACGAACGTTCGGCGGATGAAGTGTTCACGCGATTGGGATTGCGCGACGACGGGCAAGTTGTGACGTTCAATTGCAGCGGGGCCTACGGCGGGGCCAAGCTCTGGCCGATCGAGCGTTTTGCCGAATTGGCCCGACGCGTGACCCAGCGGCTCGACCACGACGTGCTGGTCATGTGTGGGCCGAAGGAGACCGAAACGGCGCGCCGCATTGCCGAGTTATCCGGCAGCCCGAATGTCTTTACGATGGCCGAGGGGCCGCTCGACTTCGGTACGACCAAGGCCTGCATCCGCCGCAGCCGACTGATGGTCTCGACCGACAGCGGGCCGCGACACATGGCGGCCGCGTTGGGCACACCGGTCGTCGGGTTGTACGGGCCGATGCTACCCATCTGGAGCGAGAATCCGACTCAGCAGGCGATCAACCTGATACTCGATCTGGATTGCATCGGGTGCCACCGGCGCGTCTGTCCCTTGGGCCATCACAAGTGCATGCAGGATATGGCCGTCGACAAGGTGTTCGCGGCGGTGGTGGAACTGCTTCGGCAACAGCGGCCACGGCGGGAGTTTGCGAAGGCCATTGACCGTCGGAACCTTATTGACTGGACTTTTGCAAAACGCAGATTCAACCTCCCCTCTCC
>CAYYOX010000345.1:0-7477 GCA_964473065.1 uncultured Planctomycetaceae bacterium
TCTTGTGGCGATAACTGCCCGCGGCGTTGGTTTGAATGGTTTCGCGATAGGGGATCTTCGGCAGCTTGGTGTCGACTTCGACCTTGTCGCGTCGTTTGAGCCGTTCCTGGAGAATTTGCAAGTGCAACTCGCTCATGCCGGTAATGACCGTCTCCTTGGTCTGCGGGTCGAGATCGCGGCGGAACGTGGAATCTTCTTCGACGATCTTGTGCAGCGAGCCGGAAAGCTTGGTCTGGTCGCTTCGGCTTTTCGGCGTGACGGCCAGCCCGACCATGGGCAGGGGGAACGGGATGGGCGGCATGGTCAACTCGCCCAGCGTGTCGCACGTCTGCAAATCTTCCATCTTGACCACCGCCACGATGTCGCCCGGGCCGGCCTGATCAACCGGCGCCGTCTCGCTGGCCTGGACCTGCAGCAACTGGCTCAGCTTCAGCCCCTTGCGATGTCCGATGACCGCCACCGTGGAGTCTTTTTGCAACGTACCGGAGAAGACGCGAATGAACGTCAGTTTCTGCACGAAGGGGTCGACCCGGGTCTTGAACACCTGGGCGACCAGCGGGCCGTCCGCGTCGGCCTTGACTTCCACCTCGTTGCCCTCGGCGTCGGTGGCCGTCCGCGTGACCACGCTCGGCGATAGCCCGCACATGGCCAGGGCGTCGAGCAATTCCTTCACGCCCGTGCCCGACTTGCCCGAGCAGCAGACGATCGGAATCAGCGTCCCCTCGGCAATGGCCTGCACCATCAGCCGCGAGAGTTCTTCGTCGGTGGGCATGGCGCCCTCGAAGTAGCGTTCCATGACCTCTTCGTCGACCTCGATGATCGATTCCAGCAGCGATTCGCTGATTTCCGAGGGGTCGACCAGTGCTCCGTCGGTGTTGTCGGGCACGCTGAGCGTGCTGGCCACGCCCTTGAAGTCGGCCCCTTTCCCCAGCGGAACGTTCAACAACACACAGGCGTTGCCGAAGACCTCTTTGATGTTCTCGATCAGGGCCGGGAAGTCGATATTGTCCAAGTCCATCCTGTTGATCACGAGGATGCGTCCCAGGCCGGCCTTCTTCGCCTCGGCAAACACGCGCCGCGTGTTGACTTCGATACCCGACTGGGCGTTGATCACGATGGCCGCCGTATCGACGCCCCGCATCGCCCCGATGGCCTGACCGATGAAGTCGGGATAGCCGGGCGTGTCGATCACTCGGAAGCTTTTTCCGCCGTGCTCGAAATGGACCAGGCTGGCCTCGATCGTGTATTTGTGCTGCTTCTCTTCCTCGTCGAAGTCGCAAATGCTGGACCCTTCGTCGACGCTGGCCGGCCGGTTCACCGTACCCGTCTCGTTCAGAAGCTTGTCGACCAGGGTCGTCTTGCCGGCCGAACCGTGGCCGCAGAATGCAATGTTTCGAATGTCTTCGATTTTGTCTTTCGCCATCACTTGTTTCCTCGGAGGTAGGGTGGGCTTCGCCCACCGAAGCTTTGACTGGAATGGGTTGTATTGCAAAGCCGCAAGCGGCCTTAACTGGCGGTCGATGCGGTTAGGGCGTCGGCCATCGTGATTGTTCCTTCGTATAGGGCTCGGCCGATGATACAACCGGCCATGCCCGCGGCCGCTAGTTCGGCCACATCGCTGTTGTCCTTCACGCCGCCGGAAGCGACCACCGGAATCTCCACGGCCGCTTGCATCTGGGCCATCGCCGCGACGTTCGGCCCGGAAAGCATCCCGTCCGTGGCAATGTCCGTATAAATTATCGCCGCGATCGGCTCGCCGGCGAATTGCCGAGCCAACTCGATCGCGGAAGTCTCGCTCGTCTCGAGCCAACCCTCGGTGGCCACGCGGCCTTCGCGGGCGTCGATACCCAAGACCAGTTTCCCGGGAAACTGGCCGCACATCTGCCGAAACCAGTCCGGCTCCTTCAGGGCCGAGGTGCCAACCACCAGTCGAGTCAAACCGATCCCGAGCAACTGCTCGATAGTCTCTTCATCGCGAATTCCGCCGCCCAGTTCGCAGGGCACGCCCGAGGCGTCGACGATCGCCCGAATGCTCGCAAGGTTAGCCGGCCGCCCGTCGCGGGCGCCGTCGAGATCCACGAGGTGAAACCGCTGGGCGCCTTGGGCGACCCAATGCCGAGCCATTTCGGCCGGATCGTCGCCAAAGACGGTCTCCTGCGCGTAGTCACCCTGCTTCAGTCGTACGCACTTCCCCCCGCGTAAATCGATGGCCGGCCAAATCTCCACGCGTTATTCGCTCCTGCCGAAGCCTCTAGGCAAAGTGGCAAAACTCGTAATATGGCACACATCCACCGACCTTGCAAGGTGGGCGAACGGCGATGGGGCGCGACCACGTTTATACCGGATTTATACCAGGGGTTTATACCAGATTTATACCAGGGCGGTCGCGACTTTATACTGAAACGCTAGTCGTCGTCGACGACTTCCTCGTGCATCCAGCGGGTAAGCAGCGGCGAGAGGGCGAAGCAGACTACGGCCGAGCCGATGGCCGCCAGGGCGATCTTGCCGAAGACGTCACCGTAGAGGTTGACCGTCTCGATAGGGGCGGGGATTATCTGCTCGCCATCGCCACTGTGCTCAACGCCCGTGAATCGGGCGATCATACCGGCCAGGAAGTTCGAGAAGGCCGTGGCCAGGAACCAGGCCCCCATGATCGTGCTGACGATCCGTTTTGGCGAAAGTCGGGTGATCATCGAGAGTCCCACGGGCGAGAGGCACAGTTCGCCGGTGGTTTGCAGCAAGTAGGCCAGCAGCAGCCAGGAGAGCCCGACCATGCCGCGGCTGTCGGCCGCTTGGGCCCCGTACCAGAGCACGCCGAAGGCTAGGCCAAGTTGCAGCAACCCCAGCGAAAACTTCACGGGCGTACTGGGCTCCAAGCCTCGTTTGCCCAGAAAACCCCACAGGCTGGTGAAGACGAGTCCAAACACCAGAATGAAGATCGGATTGACGGCCTGGAACTCGGAGGCGGGAATCTCGGGCCCGCCGACGCCCATGCCCGTATGCTCTTCGGTTACATCCCAGGCGACGGTCTTCTCTTCCGCGGGGGCTTCTGTTTCGGCCGCTTTGTCGCGGAGTTTTGTCAGATCGGTCAGGGTAAAGGGCTCGCCGTCGCGAGGATAGCCCAGTTGCTCTTGGGTCAACCGCGGCGGGGCGTCCTCCGGCTCGTCAGTCCGCGGCACGCGAAACTCGATCGGGGAACCGATGTCCGCTTCGGTGACTTGACGGTCCTCGAACACACGGTCGACGTTTCGATCGGTAAAGTTATTGACCGAGCTGCCGGCCTGCTCGAAGAAGGCCCAAAACAGCATCGAGAAGAACATCAGGATCAGGGCTACGTAGAGACGTTCTCGCTCGATCTTGGTCGACCGGAAAAAGGCCTCGATCAAGATGTAGATCAGGGCGATAAACCCGGTAACTATCAGCGCCCAACCGGCGACCGTGTTGCGTTGCACGATCAGGGCGATAATGGGTACGGCCACGGCGATCCCGATATAGACGGCCCAATCGGCGCGCAGGAACCCGCAGATCTTGCGCCGTATGGCCAGGGGATCTTTCGGAGCGCCGGCCTCCTTGGGCAGTCCGCCGCGCCCCAAGGCGATCACCGCGATAATGCCGGAGAAGGCCAACGCGACGGCCAGGAACAATCGCACGACAAGTTGCAACATGGTGTCCTGGAAGAAGGGCATCGCGACGGCCGTAGCCAGCGAGCCCCAGAGGATCAGCGCTTGCGTCAACCAGATGGGCGCCACGAAGATGGCCACGCCGACGAGCATCCCGGCCGTGGCCAGTCCGAACCCGTAATGCCAACCGTAGGTCTCGCCGATGTAGCCACAGATAACCGGCGACATGGCGGCCCCCAGGTTCACCCCCATGTAGAAGATGGTGAAGCCCATGTCTTTCTTGACGCTGCCATGCGGGTAGAGCTCGCCGACCATCGTTGAAATGTTAGGTTTGAAGAACCCGTTCCCGCAAATCAGCAGGGCCAAAGCTATGAAGAAAGCGTTATGCTCCTCAATGGTCATCAACAGGTGGCCGGCCGCCATCAACAGACCGCCGATCACCACCGCACGCCGAGCTCCCAGCAGGCGGTCGGCCAGCATTCCGCCGATAAACGGCGAGGCATAGACCAGCGCCGTGTAGGCGCCGTAGACATCATAGGCTTCGTTGTCCCCGTACCCCAGGAACCCCTTGATCATGTAGAAGACCAATAGGGCCCGCATGCCATAGTAGGAAAACCGTTCCCACATCTCGGCAAAGAAGAGTGTGAACAGCCCGGCCGGGTGCCCGAACAGGGTGGGAGACTCGATTTGATTCTGGTCGCTGCCTGTGGCCATGGAAAACCTCGAATGAAGAACGCTGGCGGAGAAAGACGATTCGGCAGCCCGGCGAAAAAAGGGGGCTGCCACACCCGACGGCACGCTCGATTGGCTGAAGTTCCCCTTTTTCAACGGGTGTTAGGCCACATTGTAGGGCCCAGGTAGCACGAGTGTCAACGGCAGCCCGGCGCGGGCAAGCCGGTTGCGATGTATGGAAGTCATTGCTCTGCTTGAGGTTGCTGAACTTTCGCAGATTTCACGCTGCTCAAGCGGCGAGGTTCGGGTAGTTTTCAAGTTGAAGGAGTAATTGGCGCCGGTCACCTTTTTCCTCGCGGTAGGTTATTTCCTGCGAGTTGCCTAGCTGATCTTGACACGGCGGAGTGGCGAGTTGGTTTCGCTGAATCCGATGCCTGTTGCCAGAATCTGGCTATTGAGTCAAGACAGGCCGGGCAATCTGGACTCGATTGGTCAATGATAAACTGGGTAAGCATCGTGTCTGGTGGGTCGTCAATTGTTATTTGCGGCACTAGGCGCTTTTTCTCCCCAGGGGTACATTGCGGACAAAGTCAAATCACCCCGACAGACAGGAGGAATTTCATGTCGCCTCGAAAGGATACCAAGCGTAAGACGAAAAAGGCCGCCAAGAAGCTTTCCCGGCTCCGCAAGCCGGACGACATGTCGCTGGAAATCTGGCAGGTGGCGCTGCGGAAGCAGTACGGCCGACAGCAGGACTTCAAGCTGAAGAACCTGGGCACGGAGCCGATCTTCTCGGAATTCGAGGTCACTAACCCCGAGACCCGGCGGACCTATCAGGTGGCCATCCGCGGGGCGGCCTTGGGCGAAAACTATTGCTCCTGCCCCGATTTTTCGGCCAACACCCTGGGTACTTGCAAACACGTCGAGTTCACGTTGGCCAAGCTGGGTCGCAAACGCGGGGGCAAGACGGCGCTGGCCTTGGGATTTCAGCCCGAGTATAGCCAGGTCTATTTGCAATATGGCGCCCGGCGCGAGATCGTGTTTCAACCCGGCACGAAATGTCCGGCCGACTTGAAGAGCTATGCGAGCCGCTACTTCGATGCCAACGGCCGGCTGAAGCCCGAGGCTTTTCCGCGATTTCACACGTTCCTGAAGAAAACGACGCAAGGCAAGCACGAGTTGCGGTGTTACGACGACGCATTGCAGTTCATCGCCGAAGTTCGCGACCGGGACGCCCAACAGCGGCGGATCGCCGAGGCCTTTCCCAGCGGCACGCGCAGTGCGGCCTTTCGGAAGCTGTTGAACGTTTCGTTGTATCCCTATCAGCGTGAAGGGGCCCTGTTCGCGGCCAAGGCGGGCCGCTGCCTGATTGCCGACGACATGGGCCTGGGTAAGACGATCGAAGCCCTTGCCGTTGCCGAGATCCTCGCCCGCACGGCCGGCATCCAGCGCGTGCTGGTCGTCGCCCCTACGTCGCTGAAACATCAGTGGCAACAAGAGATCGAGAAGTTCACCGATCGCGAGGCCCTGGTCGTTGAAGGGTTGTCGCCCGCCCGCGGCGAGCTTTACCAGACGGAGTCGTTCTACAAGATCGTCAATTACGACGTCATCCACCGCGACATGGCGATGATCCGCGGCTGGGAGCCGGACCTGATCATTTTGGACGAGGCCCAGCGGATCAAGAACTGGAAAACCCGCACGGCCCAGACCGTCAAGCAACTCGATTCGGAGTATGCCCTGGTGCTGACCGGCACGCCGCTGGAAAACCGCTTGGAGGAACTGCACTCGATCGTCGAGTTCGTCGACCGGTTCCGCTTGGGGCCGATGTTTCGTTTTCTCTCCGAACACCAGCACGTTGACGAGACGGGCCGCGTGGTCGGCTACCGCAAGCTATCGACGATTTCCAAAACGCTCGAGCCGATTCTCGTTCGCCGCACCAAGGACAAGGTGTTGAAGGAACTGCCCGAGCGGATGGAGAAGCGGTTCTTCGTGCCGATGACGCCGCAGCAGATGGAGTATCACGACGAGAACCGCGAGATTGTCGCCCGGGTGGTGCAGAAATGGCGTCGCTACGGTTTTCTTCGCGAGGCCGACCAGCGGCGGATGCAGATCGCCCTGCAACGGATGCGGATGTCCTGCAACAGCACGTATCTGCTGGACCAGGAGACGGACCACGGCGTGAAGGCCGACGAGTTGGCCCAGTTGCTCGACGAAATCCTCGAGCAGCCCGACGACAAAGTGGTCATTTTCAGCCAGTGGCTGCGGATGCACGAGTTGGTCGCCCGACGGCTGGAAAGCCGCAGTTGGGACCACGTCATGTTCCATGGCCGCGTGCCGGGACCGAAACGCAAGAACCTTATTCGGCAGTTCAAGGAGGACCCCAACTGCCGGCTGTTCCTGGCAACCGACGCCGGCGGCGTGGGCCTGAACCTGCAAAACGCCTCGGCCGTGATCAATCTCGATCAACCCTGGAACCCGGCCGTGCTGGAACAGCGCATCGGCCGCGTGCACCGGCTGGGCCAACATCGCCCGGTCCGCGTGGTGCATTTCATCTCCCAGGGCACGATCGAAGAAGGGATGTTGAGTCTGCTGGCCTTCAAGAAGGCCATGTTCGCCGGCGTGCTGGACGACGGCCGCGACGAAGTGTTCATGGGCGGCACCCGACTGAAGAAGTTCATGGAATCGGTCGAGAAAGCGACCGGCTCAATCTCCGAGTCCGTGCCACAAGAACCCGAAGCCGAAGAGCCGGCGCAAGTGGCCGAAACCGCCCCGCCGCTCGTCTTACCGCAAGAGCAGGTCTGGACCGACGTGGTCACCGCCGGCATGTCGCTGTTGGACAAGCTGGGCCAGGCCTTGGCCACCAGTCAGAGCGACACCCAAGGACCGGCCAACCAACTGATCGCACGCGACGAACAGACCGGCCAATCCTATCTGAAGTTGCCGCTGCCCGAACCCCAGCAGATGCAAAAGATCGTCGACCTGTTCGGCGCGTTGACCCGGGGGAAGTAGGTCTCCCACGCAATGTTTAGCGGCCGGGCCCCGTCCATTGGAGAGCAGGGCCCGGCGTGTTTTGCCAGAAAGGAAAAGCTGGCCACCCCAGCTTAACCCGAACTTGTAGCTGATTTTCGTCGTGGCGTTGCGGTATCTCCTTTGGCCATAAGTGGTTATGCGTATCGTGGCGGGCT
>CAYYOX010000346.1:0-7469 GCA_964473065.1 uncultured Planctomycetaceae bacterium
CCCCTCTCCCTTTGGGAGAGGGGCCGGGGGTGAGGGCATAGAAAGGACACACAAGCCCTCACCCTAACCCTCTCCCAGAGGGAGAGGGGACCAAATTGAAGAAGTCCAGTCATTACTTACTATCGTGAGATTCAAGGAATGAGTGAGCAAAAATGAGCGATTCCCCTATCAAGAACATCTGTATTGTGGGCTCCGGATTCATGGGAAGCCAGATCGGCTTGCAGTGCGCGGTGTACGGGTACGAAGTGTGGATGTACGATGTGTCGGAAACGAGCCTGCGCCGCTGCGGAGACGAACAGGCATCGATGCTAAACGAGCAGATCGAAGCGGGTGTTGTTTCCGCCGACCAGCGCCAGGCGATTCTGGGCCGAATCCAGTTCAGCGGTTCCATGCGCGAAGCGGCAATCGCTGCCGATCTGGTGATCGAGGCGGCCCGAGAGGACTTGGATGTGAAGCGCGAAGTGTTCCGAGCCTTGGATGAGATCTGCGCGCCGCACGCGATCCTCGCGACCAACAGTTCTTCTCTTCGCGTGTCGCGTATCGAATCGGCTACGAATCGGCCGGACAAGGTGTTGAACACGCACTTCATTCAATCGATATGGAAGCATCCGTTCGTCGAGTTGATGCGGGGTACGACCACATCGGAGAAGACCCTCCAGACCGTACGCGAGTTCGTTGGCTCCATCGGCCTGGCGCCGATCTTGGTGCGGCGCGAAGTCACCGGATGTATCATGGCTCGTATTTGGCGCGCCGTGAAGAAGGAAGCTCTCCATCTGGTGGACAGCGGCGCGGTCACGCCCGAGGACGTGGACCGCATGTGGATGATCGCGATGGAAGCGCCCCTGGGGCCTTTCATCCTGATGGATCGCATCGGACTCGACGTGATCAGGGATATCGAGATGGTGTACTACGAGGAAAGCGGCGACGAGTCGGATGCCCCGCCGAAAGTGCTCCTGGAAAAGATCGACAAGGGAGAATTGGGGGTCAAGACAGGAAAAGGCTTCTACACCTATCCGAACCCGGCCTACGAATCCCCCGATTTCCTGCGTGAAGCCTCGCCGTAGGCTCGATGACGAAATGGCCCCTTCATCCTTGAACACCAGATAGGAAGACCCATGCCCAAACTCTCCGGCGCCCAGTTCATTGCCGACTCGCTTGCAGCCCATGGTGTGAGCCATGTATTCTTTGTGCCGGCCATTATGAATCACACGCTGGCCGAACTCGACTTGAGAACGGACATCAAGAGAATCATGACGCATGGCGAGAAGGCGGCCGTGTATATGGCGGACGGTTACGCGCGAGCCAGCGGCCGACCGGGCGTTTGTTTTGCACAATGCGTCGGCGCAGCCAATCTGGCCGCGGCCTTGCGCGACCCCTTTCTGGCTTGCTCGCCCATGGTTGCCTTCACCGGCGGCCCTTATCCAGCCACGCGACATCGGCACACCTATCAGCAGATCGAGGACTTTCCCCTATTCAAGCCGTTGACGAAATACAGCGCTTCGGTGGACCAGATCTCACGGCTTCCCGACGTACTGCGTCAGGCATTCCGGGCCGCCACTACGGGCACTCCCGGCCCGGCCCACATCGAACTTCAGGGACACATGGGAGAATTGGAACTCGAGGTCGACGAGCTGCCGATCATTGACCAGCCACAATTCAACCAGGTTCCAGTCTGGCGACCCTCCGCCGATCCTCAGGCGGTGGCCCAAGCGGCACGTCGCTTGCAGGAGGCCGAGCGGCCGGTGATCGTTGCCGGCGGCGGCGTGCGCACCTCGGGCGCAGGACCGGAACTCGTGGAGCTGGCCCAGCGGTTGGCCATCCCCGTGGCCACGGCAATGAACGCCAAGGAGGTGATCCCAGGCAACCACAGACTCAACGTGGGCGTGCCGGGGTTATACTGCCGCAAGAGCGCCAATCAGGTTGTGCTGGAGGCCGACCTGGTCTTCTTCGTCGGCAGCCATACGGGCAGCCAGGTAACCTTCAAATGGCAGGTCCCGCCCGAGGGAACGCCCGTGATTCAACTGGATATCAATCCCGAGGAATTGGGACGACATTATCCGAATGAAGTCTCGCTGCTGGGGGACGCCAAGGTCGCACTACGGCAATTGATCGAGGCGACCGATCCTTCCACGGCGGCGAAGCGCGAGGCGTGGGTTGCCCGCACCGAAACACTGGCACGCGCGTGGCGTGAGGAGTTCGCTCCCCTGATGGATTCGGATGCCGTGCCGATTCGGCCGGAACGGTTGTGTCGCGAGTTGACCCGACTGATGCCTGCCGACACGCTGCTCGTCTCGGAAACGGGCCACTCCGGAATGTGGACGGCGGGAATGATCGACCTGAACAAGCCGGGACAAGGTTACATCCGGGCGGCCGGTTCGCTCGGCTGGGGACTGCCCGCCGCGCTGGGCGCCAAACTCGCGCTGCCCGACCGGCCGGTGCTCCTGTTTTCCGGAGACGGCGGTTTCTGGTACCACCTGAGCGAATTGGAGACGGCCGTCCGCTGGAACATCAATGCCGTGCTTCTGATCAACAACAACCGGGCGTTGAGCCAGGAGATCGACATCTACACCGAAGCCTACGGCGGCCGGCTCCGGGCCAACCACGCCGAACTGTGGCAGTTCAGCGACGTGAGCTTTGCCGAACTGGCTCGGACCATGGGAGCTGACGGATTCCAGGTGCGAAAGCCCAGCGAGCTATCCGGCGCGCTGGACAAAGCGTTCTCGTCAAAGAAGCCCAGCGTCGTCGAGGTCATGACGGAGATGACGGCCGTGGCGCCGTTGGCGTTTTTGCACGAGGACCAGCCATCATGACAATCCACCTTCACTTATCGCCGAAGACGTTTTGAACCGCCTGAAGATACTTCATGCCGTGGACCGTATCGCTTCAAGTCGCTCAGGGGACGGTGGCGGCCGTCACGGCGATCAGGCACGGTATGCCGCAACGCTGCGGGCCGTAGACCATATCGAGGCTCGTGATCTCGACGTCCGGGCGCGGATTGTTCCATTGCATCGCGTAGGCGGCCGCCGAGACATCGCTGTTCGGATAGCGACGGGTCCAGGCCAACTGCGCACCCGGCAAGGCTTTAGGGTCCTTTTGGCGATAGTCGTCGATGTGGATCCCGCTGACGACCGCAACGACCGCCTCGCTGCCATCGGCATAGTGGACGATGTAATGGAACATCTCCAGTTGCTTGCCGTCGCGTCGCTCGCGGTCGTTCAGGCGACGATCCACGCGGGCCGTGTGCAGGAAGAACAGTGCGTCGGCCTTGTGCCCGATGGGGATGCCCTTGATTTCCGCAGGCGGATTGCCGGGAATCCCGTCGCCGCCGAGCATCAGCACTTGGGGAACGGGTGACGTGGGCATTTCGTAAATCGAGTAGCGTATGCCGGCCAAGACGTGCTCGCCGGGGGGCAACGCTTTGAACGTCCGATTCGCATCGCCGAACCAGCCTCGCTGGTCCTTGTAGGTCGTCGCCTTGGTGTGGATGTCCAAAGGCGTGCAGGTCAGGTTTCCACCGGCGATCACGGTTCGTCCGCCGGAGAACGGTGCTTTGAGGTTGCGCAATAGGGTGGCCAAGATCGTTCGTTTCTTCGTCTGGTTGATCGGGACCGCTTCGTTGTCCAGGAAATTCACATTGCAGAGCACCACGCCGCCGTTGCCCTTGGCATACTGCACCATGCCGCCCACGTTCAGCATCGGCTTGACCGTGGCGTGCCACTGCGGGCTGCGCTGCACCTTCAGCGCGATATTGTCGATGCCAACATTCGTCCCTTTGGTCGGATCGACTTGCCACTCGACCAGTTGTACGGTCACGCGTCGAGCACGCCGGGGCGGATCGATCGTAAAGGTCTGCGCGTCGCCACTGGCGTCCAGATCGAACTCGACGCGATCCTTTCCGTCGAACAGCAACGCGATGCGGGTCGTCGGGCTGTAGTTGATCGACTGGTCATGCGTGTACTGCACGATGGTTTCTTCCGAAGGCAGATCCAGGTGGATTTCGTAAGGCTTGCCGTCCTTGGGGTACTCGAAATCGATGATCAGCGGCCAGCCGTCGGACCCGACGAATCCGTTGACGATGTTATCGAAAGAATGGAAGTTGCTCTTGGCGAACGGGGTCATGTCATCCAAGTTCACCACATGCGTGAAGACGTCCGACGCAACATATTCGTCGGCGGTCCAGCCAAAGATGCGTTGGCCGGACAGCAGCACGATGTCGCCCACGCTCAGCCCGGCGGTCAGCGGGTTGCGCATCGGCGGGAAGGTAACGCGTTCTCGCTTGAAGGGTCGAATGACGTGATCGATGCCGACAATTCGGTTGTAGTCGGCCAAGCCTTCCGGCGTGAGTCCACACAGCATCAGCGTACCGCCGCGTCGCCAAAAGGCCTGCAACGCGGCCGAATCATCGGCCAGTTGCTTCAGGTGGTCAGGCGTCGCGGAGATGACGGCGATTTTCTTCTCGGCGTCCCGAATTGCGGCCAAAGGTGCGGCCGCCTTGGAATACTGCAGGCCGACGGCATCCACGGCTTTGCCCAGCGGTTCGTCGGTGATGACCGTGACCACATCGGCGAACTCCAACCGGTAGTCCATTGCGGCACGAATCAAATTCACTAGCACGTGCTGCGCGACAGAATTCACGCCGAGCTTCGCGCCGACGTCCAGTTGGCTCAGATACATAACGCCTTTGCCTACCGGCACTTCGACCAAGGCCGAGTACTTCAAACGCGGGCCGCACTGCACTAGACTCTTGGCGCCTCGCGTCGGTTTCAGGTAGGCGTTGCGAAAGACCGCGTGGTCCGGACCCCAGGTGAAGAAGTCCTTGTTCTTCAGGCCGCTAAATGCCGGATGCGACGTGTCCTCGATGAACGCCGTGCAGCCGTCGGCTGTGGGGATTTCGTCACCAAAGTCGCTCTTCCTGGTTCGCGGCGCCAGCTTCATCTCCGCCGGGATGGCTTGATACTTCAGCGGGTGGGATTGATCGAGCACAATCACCGCACGTCCTTCGGAAGCGTGAACCGCCAGGGTGGTCGATGTGCTTTGGTCCTCCTCGATGGCGTCACGCCCGACCAGCAAGACCTTGGCATCGGTCGGGAGCGAGTCGAGCGTCTGAACTTGCCGGAAAGGAACGTCGAGGCGCTTCAGCAGCGCCACGGTCTGGCCCGCGGGATCGAAGACGGCCAGCGATGCGGGGTCAATTCCCTCGGCGGTCGGCGCCGGGAGAACGGAAACGGCCTTCGTGTCGTGATAGATCTCTTCGTTGTTGACGCTGAGCACGAGATGCAATTCGCCCTGCTTGCGTTGGGCGACAGACGGTAGGGAGATGTCTTCGTCGAACTTCTCCGCCGTGCCGGGCGCGACGCGATGGGTCGTGCTTTTGGTATAGACGTCTTTTCCGTCGATCGTCAGCCGGCGAGTGAAATTGATGGGGTCCGTGTATTGCGTGTCGTTGAAGATGCCGAAGGTCCGTTTGATGCGTTGTTGGGATCCAAATGTCCAATCCCACTGCCGCACGAAAACGGCCCGCGGATCGTTGGCGCCCCATTGAGCGGGCCCGCCCTCGCTGCCAAGCCAGAAGTGCCAGGCCGCGTAGTGCCCGCCCCAGCGATAGCCCTCGTTGAGCATCCGATAGATCAACGCCATGGCGTCACGCGTTGCGGCCTTACCCTGGAAGGCGACTTCACCGCCCCACATCGCATAGTCGGCCGGGTTGATGCCGGTGGCGTACCAATCTTCGCCGATGAATCGCGGACGTTGTTGGTCCCACTTCCAGCGCCCGCGCCCGCCACCTTCGACAAACGGTTCGTAGGCCCAATCGGGATAGCGGGTATCCAGCGTCGCGACGTAGTGGTCGCCCTGGACGCCCAGCGTGTTGGCCTTGGTCGCACCACCGCCGTCGATCATGACCGAACGCGTCGGATCGACCGCCATCACGGCGTCGTGCGTTTTGGTGATCTCTTCTTCGTAACGATCCATGTTGGGCGAGTTGCCCAGCAGGTTGATCAGATTGATGAAGGCGAATTCGTTCTCGATCGTCCAGATCTGGATCGACGGATGGTTCCGCTCGCCCTTGACCTGTGCAACGCACTGTTCGCGCCAGTTCTTCATCAGGGCCAACTTGAGTTCCGAGCCACCCTGTTGACGGCGCGTCTCCGGGTCGCTTTCGCTGAAATTGCTGCCGATCGCCTCGCCGTCGAGCGTCGTGTTGCGGCGGACGACCACGCCGTTGCGGTCGCAGAATTCGAGCGCCTTGTGAGGCTCCATTCCCAGCCATCGCGAATCGTGGCTTGCCTGGCCGGCGGTGCTCACGCGAGTCGTACGTTGATTCGTGCGCCGGTACGCTTCCAGCCAAGCCTCGGGACTGGACTGGACGCCCACCAGATCCGCCCACATGTGCCAAACGACGCCGTTGAGCGTGAACTGGGCCCCTTCGACCCGCCACTCGCGAAAGCCGAACTGCGTGTCGTTCACATCGACCGGCTTGCCATCGACGACAACCGTCGTGCGCAACAGGTACAAATGCGGTGAGTCGGGCCACCAGAGCTTTGGATTCTCCCAGGCGCCGGAGAGGTTCAGTACCCGGGTCTTTCCGGCCGGAACACGGATCGGCTTGGCCGCGAACGCGTGTTCGACGGCGCCCGTTTTCTCGTCGATCGCCTCCCAGCGAATTTCGCCCGCGGCTTCCTTTGTCGAAGTGTTGCTGAGCGTGATTTCCGCCTCCAAACGCTTCTTGGCCACGGACGGTTTCACGAACAGGTCGGCCGCATAGACGCTGCCGCCGGCCGCCACCAAGGTCGGCGTGCTGAGGATGCCGGACTGGGGGCAATTCCAGACGGGATAATCCAAATCCTGAAAACCGTCGCTGAGATACTTTAGCGGCAGATTAAATGTCTTACGGAGTTTCAAGGGACGCTGTGGATCGGCCGAGCGGCCGTAGTAGGCGTCGCGAATTCCCACCAGAATCTCGTTCACCTCGCCGGCCCGAATGCCGGGCGTTACATCGATCTGGAATCGAACGAAAGGATTCTTCTGGAAACCACAAGCCACGCCGTTGACGTACACGGTCGTGTTCAGGTTGTTGTAGGGGAAGTCCAGATAAAACGCTCGCCCGGCCATCGAGGCGGGCACTTCAACGCGCGTGCGGTACCACAGGCGATGGGCGAACAGCAAGTCGCCGCGCAACTTGTTCTTATCACCCGGCACGGGAATGGCTTTCCAATGGGGCGTTTTGGGGAAGTCGCGTATCGGTTCGGCGACCGGACCGGGAAGTTGCTCATCGTGGCGGCAGACTTCCCACAAACCGGCAAGCGATACCGAGGCGCGCTCCGCCGAGGCCTTCGGTTCGGGCAGCTTGAAGACCGTCTCGGATGCCTGCCGATCTCGGTCGTCACGACCCTCTTCGTCAAGCTTGCGATTCGAGCTCGGCCAGAACGCTCCGGCGGCACGGATCCGCGCATCAGCAGACAACAGGAGCC
>CAYYOX010000347.1:0-7468 GCA_964473065.1 uncultured Planctomycetaceae bacterium
GGATGTTGAGGATGTCCTGACCCTCGACCTTGCGGTTGCCGTCGGTGTCACCCGGAGCGGCCTGGAAGACGCCGATCTGCACGGCCGAGGCTGGTCTTGGCGGATCGGCGGCAAGATCCTGTCCCGGATAATAGACGCCATCATCGCCCGCGTTGCCGAACCATATTCCGGCACCGAGGTAATCGCCTTGGGAAGGTACCGCGTCGGGCACCAGACCGTAGGAGGTCGGGATCGTACCGCCGGGACTGTCGGGGCCAAACTGGCCCAGGAATCCGCCATCTTCCGCGACCGCCGCAGAAGCCTCCATGATGGTCAGGACCTTATCACCCCAGATCGCTGTGCCGCCGGAGGTCATCGGTTTCAAAGCGGTTACTTCTAACGTCCCGGCGATCCAGGCAACACCCGAGGAGCCCGGGGTAAAGCCATCGCCGTCCATCACGAGCTTGTCGTGCAGATCGCCGGAAATCTCGACGTGGAAACCGGCTTGGGTATCGCCGCCGTCGCCTGCTTCTTCAGCCATTTCCAGGGAGCCGACGATCGTTCCCGTGCCGGGACTGGAACCGACGTTGATCATGCCGCGGACGTAGAGGGTCACCGGGTTGGGATCGGCCGGATCGACCGAACCGAGTTGTGCCCCGTCGCCGAGGGTTAGATCCTGCAGACTCAGGGCCGGCGCCTCCTGCACGGTAAGCGTTACGCCGTCGGCCAGGGTCAGGTCGCCGAAGATGGCGTCGCCCCAACTCTCGGCAGAGAGGATCGAGGTGGCGGTCACCTCCAGGTTGACATTGGGCAAGTCCACCACGGCCGGCGTGAGCACGTGCCGAATCTGGAACCCGGCCAAGGACGTGCGAATCGCGACGTTCCTTGCGGCCGTGACGATATCCAGCGTGGCGCCGGTCACGTCCTCGAACACCAGCGCGTTATGCCCTACGATCCAAGAATTCAGATCGTTGAACGGAGTCGTTACACCGCCTGATTGAACTTGTCCGTTGACGGTGTACTCGCCGTATTGACCTGTGACACCATGATCGCTGCTGAGGTACAGAGCCACGTCGTAGGTGTCGTAGACGATATTGGTGACTTGAGAAACTGAACCGTCATCGTTGTAACTCGCGGCCAGTTTGCGGTCGGGCGTGGCGTTGGTGGCCGAGGCGTCCCACCAGGCGCCGCCCCTCGTCCAGTTCAAGTTCACGCCGGTAGCCGCTCCGGAATCGTCAACCAGATCAAGCATCTCCAGCACGGTCTCCGAATCCAAATGCAGGCTGTTATTCCAGTTGTCCGCGACAAAGCCATCCAGCCCGGCCTCTTCGGCCGCATAGATCTCCGAAGCTGCATTGCCATCAGTGAAGTTGACACTGATCGTTTCAGTGACGCCTGGAGGGCCGACCACCGAGAGGGTGCCGCCGCTGACGACGACATCGACTCCGGAAGCCAGATCGGCCGAACCTTGGGCATTGCTGACCTGGAACGTGTTTTCCGGATTGATGGTGATGTCGACATCACCGAGCTTAAGCCTATTGTTGACAGTCAGCCGGTTGGGGCTGACGTCGACCAGTCCGCCATCGACGGTGACGTCGTTAGCCTGACCGTTGGCCCCGGCGAGGCTCAAGCTGCCGCCCGTGGCGTTGACCGTGCCTAGCACGTTATCGTCACCCCAGAGCGTCGCACTGCCACTGTCGATGTTGACCGCGGCGATGTTGTTCGCATTGCCGGCAAGCATCGCATTGCCTCCCTGCACGCTAAGGGTGCCGAGCGTGTTGGCGCCGGGAACCGTCGCGTTGCCGCCGGCCGCCGTGAGCGTGCCGAGGTTGTTGCCGCCAGCCAGCGTTACGTCGCCGGCTTGTACGGTGACGCCGCCCGCGGCGTCGTCGATCGGGTTGGTCAGGCCGAGCGTATAGCCGTCGGCGTCGGAGGAAGCCAGGGTCAGCGTGTTGCCACCGAGCGTCACGCCGCCGCCGAGCGTGACAGCCACGCCGGTCGTGCCCGTGTTGCCGGGCCCTGCGGTGATCGTGCCACCCGAAGCCACATTGACCGGGTTGCCGAAGCTTACCGGCACATCCGAGACGGCACCGGCGAGCACCAGCTCACCGCCCGCGATTTGCAGGTTTCCTTGATCGAACGGGTTGGACCCGTGTACGCCGATCAGTCGTCCGCTACGGACCTCGAACGTGACGTTGGCATCGAAGCCCGAGCCGCCGATGTTGGCGGCCGTCAGCGTCAGATCCACCGGACCGGACTTGGCGAAGGTAACCGGACCCGAATTGACGAAATCGATGGGTCCGAGTTCCACGGGCGTGAACAGATTGACTCCGACCACGGCATCGTCCGCGGCGTCAACGGTGGTTCCATCGAAGGAGAAGCTGACCGTACCGCTGGTCGTCAGGATGCCATTCTTGAGCGTAAGGGTCCCAAAGTCCGCGTTGCTGCCCACGGTCACGCTGAGATTCGAGTCGGCGGTGACGGTGACGTTCTTGCCGCTGAAGTCCCCATCGACAAGTCCGGCCTGAACGATCTGGATGCCGGCGATGGTGGCACGGATGTTGTTGTTGCGGGCTGCGGCTATGATATCCAGCGTCGGGCCGCTTTGCCCGGGAAACACAAACACATTAGTATTCTGAATCCAGCCGCCCAGATTACCGAAGCCCTCGGTGGAGCCGCCGGATTGGGTCTGACCGTTGACCGTCACATCGCCGTACTGCCCGGCGCTGACGGTCCACTGATCGCTGGCCATATACAGCACGACGTCGTAATCGGCGTAAGGAACATTGGTGGCCTGGAAGATTGCGCCGTCGCCGTTCCAACCGGCGGCCAGCTTGCCGTCGGGCGTAGCGACGTCCGCCGAACTATCCCACCAGGCGTCGTTTCTGGTCCAACTCAGGTTCACGCCTGTGGCTGCTCCGGAATCGTCAACCAGATCGAGCATACTCGGCACGGTGTTATCCCAAGAATGCAGGCTGTTGTTCCAGTTATCCTCGGCGAATCCCGCCATGCCGGCCGTTTCGTCCGCTAGGATTTCGGTCGCCGCATTGCCATCGGTAAAGTTCACACTGATCGTGCGGCGTGCGTCGGAACCAAAGACCAAGGCGCCGCCGGAGAGCAACAACTCGTTTGCACCGCCCAAGGCCGCCGTGTTGTTCATAACGAGAGTCCCTTCGCGGGCTTCCCAGGTGGCGTTATCCAGGTTGGTTGTGTCGCCCGTGCCCAGCGTCATCGTGGCCGAGCCCGTCTTGGCGATGGTCACGGCCGGTTGGGCCACGCCGCCGTCGATCAGGCCGTAGGTCGTGGCCGTTTGCGGATTAAACCCGACCAGCGTAGCGGCCGGGTCGATGTTCACGCCGGCAAACGTGGCCGGTTGACCGGCGGTCTTCAGGATACCGGCCTTCATGGCCACCGGGGTGGCGCCGGAGGTGGTGGGTACCGTTGCGTTGATGCCGGACTCGGTGCCCAAGTCCGGGTCGATGTCGAGCGGCAGCACGTTGAGCGCAAAGTTGCTGGAGCCGCTGGTCGTCAGCGTACCGTTGGTGAGTGTCAGTCCGCCAAAGTTGGTGGTGTCGCCCACAGTCACGCTAAGCGAGGAATCGGCGCTTACGGTAACATCGGTGCCGCTGAGATCGTAGGCCGGAAGTCCCGCCTCAATGATCTGGAACCCGGCGATGGTGCCGCGGACCGCGCCGCCGTTTGACGGGCAATCGATATCCAGCAGGGCACCGCTGAGGCCGGGGAACACCAGGGCATTATGTCCCTGGACCCAAGTGCCCAGGTCGCCGAACGGCGTCGTTACACCGCCTGCTTGAACTTGTCCGTTGACGGTGTACGAGCCATATTGACCGGCGTAACCATGATCGCTGCTTAGGTACAGAATCACGTCGTAGGCGCCGTAGGCGACGTTGGCTACGTCGATATCGACGCCGACGCCGGGACTAGTCTCGCCGTCGTCGAAGTAACCGCGTGCGAGCTGGTGGTCAGGCGTGCTGACGCCCGCGCTGCCGTCGCCCCAGGCGGGAGATGAAAGCCAGGAGAGGTTTGCAGTCGTGGCCACACCCGTATCATCCACAAGAGCTAGCACGGGTGAACCGCCGTCGATGCCGTCGTTCCAGTTAGGCACGCGGAAGCCGCCCAGGCCGGCAACATCCTCAGGAAGAAGCTGCTGGTCGGCATTGCCTTCGCGAAGATTGACACTGATCGTGCGACGCGCGTTCGAGCCAATGGCGACGTCGCCGCCGGCCAATTCGAGCGTCGATGCGCCGCCGAGCGGATTGGCGCTGACCGTGGACAGGGTGCCGTCTTCCACGCGTAGCGTGGCCCCGGTGGCGGAAAGGCTGCCTACGGACATGGTTCCGCCGCCCTGCTTGGTCAGCGTACCCGAACCGACCGTAACGGTCGCAACATCCAGAGGCCCGCCGGTGCCGATGGCGGCGTCGCCGGTGCTGCTAAGCTCCTGGAGTGTGCCGCTGCCGACCGACAATGTCGAGTTGTTCTGTAAGGCGACCGTGCCGGTGGCCGCATTGAGCTCCCATCGGACTGCCAGACTACTGTCCGGACCGACCGTGACTTGGGCGCCGGTCAGGTCCAGCGTGGCGGCAGACTGAGCGCCGCCCACGGTGACCACTGCGCCGGGCGTATCGATGACGGCCTGGACCACGTAGTCGGAATCATAGACGGGGTAATTCGGCGGAATGCCGAGCCAACTGGCGTCGGACCAATTGCCCGAGGCCGCGCCATTCCATGTGAGTGTGGAAGGCGCCACCACGTTGAAGTTGCTGACGGTAGTGTCTTGCTGGGTGTCCCAACTATTGAACTGGAAGGTAGTGACGTCGGCGACCGTCAGGCCGTTGGCCAAGGTGTTGGCGAAGGTATGGCTTTGCGTGCCATTGTCGACGGCCAACTCGTAGGTGGTTGTCGTGGGAAACTCGAGCGTGACGTGGACCGTATTGCCCGTGCCCGCGGCCACCTCGGCCCAAGCGTCCCAGCCGTAGAGCCAGTCGTAAACATAGTTGATATCGTTGAAGTAGAGGCCCCGCTGAGCTTGGGTCCAAGTGGTTATGTTGTCCAGCAGTATCCATCCCGCGTCGCCGATCCAGTCGGAGCCGTTGAGCCATTCCTTGGTCAGTTCATAATCGAACTCGATGACCGAGTAGGTCTCCAAGGCGATGGTCGTATGAGCTTGGGGATATTGGACCCATGCGCCGGTCAGCGTCAGGCTGTCGGCGCCGGTCGAATAGCTGGTGCCTCCTCCGACATCGGGAATCACTTCCCACTCTCTACCGTCAATGTTAACCAAATCAGCCTGAGCTACAGAACCAAGGACAATCATGATGCCCAGCATCAGTGCGACTAGATTTCTCATTTCCCGATACTCCCATGTGTGTGAAAACGTTAAAGGGCCCAAAAACGCCATTTGCTCTGCCTACAGCCCACGCCAGGACTGGCCCAAGACGGCCATCCGAACGAGATTGCGGAACGATACCAGCTACCAATCTATCACAATTGCCAAAAAACACAAGCTTTCTGCAATCTTTTCCTTCAAAATAATCGGGATAATTGGCTCATCCGCACCAGTCCTTGTGGTGTTTGCTATGTCCAATAGATGGTCGGATGGTGTAGATGGGGCACCGCTGCGCCTTGCCACCAGCCACCCCGTTCTGGCGATTTCCGGACTTTGCAGATTTCCTGCGGATATGACCCGTATTATTGACACCACCCGAATATCCAGTACACTAGTAGTTATTCTGCCTGTTCTACAGAGAGGCCCGAGACTCTTGGGTTTCTGAGAACTTCCGCATCTAATCCGCCGCTTTTCACGAAGGAGACAAACCATGGATATGAAACTATTGAAACTAGGGACGGTCGTCGTTTTTCTGGCCCTGATGCTGTTCGGCGGCGCCGACGCCCGGGCCGAGTTGATCCTCAACGGCGGGTTCGAAGACGGTGTCGGTTATAATGTTGGAAGCACAGCCGACAATTGGTCCTATCGAGCGTGGGGACAGTACTGGGGCCGCTTGCTCGATACCGAGTGGCAAGCCCACTCGGGCGACTCTTCCCTGCACTTGGGCAGTGTCTGGGGCTTGGAAGCCTACCAGGAATTCCTCACCACGGTTGGCGAAAAATATCTTCTCTCGTACTGGGCCTCTGGACTTCCCGGCTGGGCTGGGATGCAGCCCGGCGACCCGCAATACTACAGCCTCTTTGTCGGCGCCGCTGACGTTAGCAAAACGTACCTCGAAGAACTCCTCTCCACGCCGACCGGTTCGGATGCGTTGACCGACATGGGTTGGACGGAGCATCGTCACGCGGTCACGGCGGACGCGGACTACACGGCGCTTTACCTGATCGTTTCCGAATTCCATGGCCCCAGTGCGATTTCCATCGACGACGTGAGTTTTGTGGCGATGAGCGATTTGACGCTCACTTGGAACAACGGCGGTAGCGGCGATTGGGGATATACCGATCCGGTTGCCCCGAATCACTCGAGCTGGCTGGATCCGCTGGGCAATCCCACCACGGCGTTCCCCACGGCGAGTTACGCGGCCAAATTGGACGTTTGGAACACGATCTACGTCAACGAGCCCCAAAGCACTCTGGCCTTGACCGTCGAGGCCGGAACGGTCGAAGTCGCCAACAACCAGTCGCTGAATGTCGAGTTCGACGTGAACTTCGCGCCGACCACGGGACTGACTCTCGGCGCCGGCGCCTCCTTGGCCGTCGGTGAGGGCGGGACGCTGGCCTCGCTGAGAATCGGCGCCGGGGCTGTCGTTTCCACGGGCAAGGACCTCAACGTGACGACTTTCGATGCCCTCGGCGGCCAGTTCACCAAGCAAGGCGCTGGAACCCTGGTGCTGAACAACGAATCGGGCCTCGGCGTGGCGACCGATCCGGCGACGACCATCCGTGTCGAAGGCGGCATGCTCAAGTCCATTGGCGCCGATCCCTTGGACGGGGTCACCGACATTCATTTGGCCGGCGGCGCGCTCGGCCTTAGCGCCGGCGGACGAACCGTGGCCCACTGGACGTTCAATAACCCGGGCGACCTCGGGCACGACGATTCCGGTAACGGGCACGACGGCGCCCCGGTCGGCACACCGATGGCGAACCCCGTGGGCGCTCTCGGCGGTGCGGTCGAGTTTAACGGAACCAATTGGCTTGGGGTCGCGGAACATGCCGAATTGGGGCGCTTCCCTCACGGGATGACGATCTCCCTGTGGGTCAACAATCCGATCGGTGACATTGACCCGCCCATGTCCAGGTGGACAAATGACGTACCGGGCGCATCAGGCTACGGAACCGCTTGGGGAGATTGGTATTTCGGCGACGGGCCGGATGGGCCCTTGGGATGGAGAACGGTACCCAACGACATGCAAATCGACTTCGCGTGGCACCACTACGCCTTCACCTTCGATCCCGACAACAACGATAAAATCGTCTCCTATCGGGACGGTGTGCAGGTGGGGGACAGAACGGTTGCCATGAG
>CAYYOX010000348.1:0-7455 GCA_964473065.1 uncultured Planctomycetaceae bacterium
CGGCTCGGTGCCTGTCCCCTTTTTCCACGGTGCCCCAGTGTCGCCGCCCGAAAATGGGGACAGGCGCCGTCGGCACCGTGAATTCCTTGATCCCGCCGGAGGGATTCGTTATATTGATGGTTGGCACACCGATCGGCGACGTACTGGGCAACGCGATCGGCGTGTGAGATTCTTTCCGGCTAGGGGGCTCCGTGATGATACGACGTGGTTGCGTTGGGTTGCTGCTGACAGTGTTGGTTTGCGGTGGGGTCCGTCTCGGCTGGGCTTCCGAAGAGTCGAAGTCGGACAAGGACGACTACTACCAACTCTACAAGGTCCTGGTCGACGCCATGGATCAGGTCGAGCGGAACTATGTGAAGGACATCGACCGACGCGAACTGGTCGAGGCCGCCATCGAAGGCATCGTCAGCCGGCTCGATCCCTATTCGAGTTATATCAGCCCCGACGAAATCTCCCAGTTTCGCGGCAGCATGGAGAGCGAGTTCGGGGGCATCGGCATCCGGATCTCCGGAGGCGGCGTGCCCTTGCAAGTGGCCAGCCCGCTGGTCGGTACGCCCGCCTATCGGGCCGGTTTGATCCCCGGCGATCGCATTGTCGAAATCAATGGGGAGCCTCTCAAAGACATCTCGCGGGATGAAGCCATACGGCGTCTGAAGGGTAAGCCGGGCACCGAAGTGAAACTCTCGATCCTCCATCCCGGCAAAAGCGAAAAGGTCGAGGTCACGATCGTTCGCGAGATCATCCACGTCGACACGGTCCTGGGCGACAGCCGCAAGCCGGACGACACGTGGGACTTCATGCTCAAGCCGGACGACAAGATCGGCTATCTGCGCGTCTCGGCCTTCAGCCGCGGCACGGCAGCCGAACTGCGCCGGGCACTGGAAGAATTGCAGGCGGCCGAACTGAAGGGATTGATTCTCGATGTGCGTTTCAACCCGGGCGGACTGCTCAGTTCGGCCATCGAGGTCAGCGACCTGTTCATCTCCGAAGGCCGCATCGTCAGCACCGAGGGCCGCAACAGCCTCGATCGGACCTGGGACGCCCGCAAGGAAGGCACCTTCGAAGGGTTTCCCATGGTCGTGCTGGTTAATCGCTACAGCGCCAGCGCCAGCGAAATCGTCTCGGCCTGCCTCCAGGATCACCAACGGGCCATCGTCATCGGCGAGCGCACTTGGGGTAAAGGCAGCGTGCAAAACGTGATCGAACTGGAGGATGGCAAAAGCGCCTTGAAGTTGACCACGGCCGGCTACCGCAGGCCCAGCGGGAAGAACATCCACCGCTTCCGCGACACGAAAGACGACGATCCCTGGGGCGTCACGCCCGAGGACAACTTCAAGCTCCGGCTCGGTGACGCGGAAATGTTCAGCCTCATGGAAGACCGCCGCCAGCGCGATGTCTTGAACCCGAACCACAATCAGCCCCAGCCGCCCGCCGAAGAAGAAACCCCGTCGGAAGAAGCGCCCGAGAACCCAGAATCGCCCGAGACCCCAGAAACGCCCGAGACCCCGCCGTTCGTCGACCGCCAATTGCAGAAGGCGATCGAGCATCTGACCACCGAACTGGCCAAGGCCGACCCTGCAAAACAAACAATGGAAGACGAAAGGGAGAACTAGGCCTTTTGTGGCTTATGATGATTACCACAGAGAGCACAGAGGCCACAGAGAACGATTTTTGAATGAGGAAGGGGATGCTTCTTGTCTTGTCAAACAAGATTCACTCTTCTCCTTTCTTCTCTGTGTCCTCTGTGCTCTCTGTGGTTTATTCACTTCCCCGCGTGGGTCTTCGTTCCTTGACCCACCCTACCTATGACTTCACCTTCCCATGAAAATCCTTACCATCGAGACAACCTGCGACGAGACGGCGGCGGCTGTGGTTACGGATCGGCTTGACGTGCTTGGGTCGGTGGTCGCTTCGCAGGATGAGTTGCACCGGCGGTTTGGCGGCGTGGTGCCGGAGATTGCCTCCCGGGCACACCTCGAACGTATCTTACCGGTGATCGATGAGACACTAAAAAGGGCCGAGCTTTCGCTGGGTGACCTGGACGCGGTGGCCGTGGCTAATACGCCGGGGCTGGCCGGGTCGTTGCTGGTCGGGCTCTCGGCCGCCAAAGCGTTGTGTCTGGCTTGTGGACTTCCGCTGATCGCGATCAATCACTTGCAAGCCCATATCTATGCATGTCGCCTAGCGGCCGGCGAGGATGTGTTTCCTTGTTTGGGGTTGATCGTCAGCGGCGGGCACTCGAGCTTGTATCGCTGCGAAGGTCCCATCGAGTTCGAGCTGTTGGGATCCACAATCGACGACGCGGCCGGCGAGGCGTTCGACAAGGTGGCGGCCATGCTAGGGTTACCCTATCCCGGCGGGCCTGCGATCCAACGCGCGGCCGAACGGGGTGATTGCCGGGCATTCAACTTTCCTCGAGCGCTGATGAAGGACAAGGAACGGCTCGATTTCAGCTTCAGCGGCCTCAAAACGGCCGTGCGATACCAGATTGCTGGGCCAGCGTGTCCTGATCTGGCCAACATTCAACTGACCGATCAAGAGGTGGCCGACTTGGCGGCCAGTTTCCAGGAGGCGGTCGTCGACTGTTTGGCCGGCAAGGCGGTGCTGGCGCTTAAGAAGACGGGATTGAAGACGCTTTGCGCCGGCGGCGGAGTGGCGGCCAACGCCCGATTGCGAGACCGCTTGACCGAAGAATCCCAGCGGCACGCCTTCCGATTACACATCGCGCCGCTGAAGCTGTGCACAGACAACGCAGTGATGGGCGCAATTGCCGTCGAGCGATTCCATGCCGGATTGTTCGAGGAGTTGGACCTGGACGTCTATCCGGGCGTGGTAAGAAAAACAGGCTGAATCCTCTGTTGCCGGAGGACTCAGCCTGCCACGAAGTTTTCCCGAGATTAACGCAACGGATCAGAATCCCATACCACCACCGCCACCGCCGCCGAAGCCGCCTCCGCCACCGCCGCCGCCGAAGCCTCCACCGCCGCCGCCGCCACCGCCACCCAGGCCGCTGAAGCCTTGGCCGCCGGTTCCGCCTTGGCCCGATTGATTGGCCCCGCTGGCCGTGTTGAACGTGTTCACCTCCGCGATGCCGGAGAACAACGGGGACGGCGAAATGCGGACATAGCGGCGATCGGCGGAGATCACCGCGGTGGCGCTCAGGTTGGTCCCCTCGGGCAGCGTAATGATGACCGGCTGATAGCCGACCGCGCTAGGTCCGAAGAACGGGTTCGCTCGCCGCGAATTGTCGGATCGTGAAAGGGCCAGGCTGCTTAACGCCCGGGGATCCATGGCGGCTGCCAATTGCTGGGCCAAGATCTGGCGCCCGAAGTCGATTTGCCCGATCGCCGCATTGGCCAGTTGGTGCTGCTCGAGCGGTTCGTTGCGACGACCGCCTTTCAGGTCGAAGACCACGACCGCCTCATGGTTCTTAAGAGGGATTCGCTTGCGCAAGTAGACGGCGTCGTCGCTGTTATATCGCGTGGCTACTTCCACGGTCACCTTGCCGCCGGTCACCTTACCCCAGACGCGTCGTATCAACATGCGGTATGTCCCGTCGAAACCCTTGGGACAAACATAGGCTTCACGGTATCCGTCGGCACTGCCGGGCCCGGTTCGCGAGATCCCGTCGCCGAGCATCACGCCGCCGGCCGAAGTACGCAGATTGCGAAGCGAGCAAATGCTGCCGGACGGTTCCTCGACCAGCAGATCGATGTCGGCCTCGCCGGTCCAGGAGACCATCACCAGGCAGTCGCGTTGCAAGGCTTCGTCTATGGCGGCCTTGAACTGCTTGGCCTCTTCCGGGTTGTCTTTGCGTAGTTCTTCAAGGATGGCGTTGGCCGTATGCCAACCGGCCTTGGCGATTTCTTCCTGATCGGCGGTCCAAGCCTGACGCAGGATCCCCAAGGCGGCCCACTTCTTCGCCGCAAGATCGTTCAATCGCTGGGCCACGCTCAGCCCGTGCGTGTACGGCTCGGGTCGGGTGGGTTCCATTTCGGCCACTTGCCGGAAGATCTTCAGCGCCCGATGGTCCAGGCCCAAGTGAGTCAGGTAGGCCCCGAGGTACATCAGATCGGCCGAACTTTCGGCGAAATCGGCGGCCGACATCACGGCCCGCTCGATCTCTTCCTTAGGACGACCTTCGGCCATCATGGCAATAGCCAGCACGTCGTACATCCAGGGCTGAACCTGGCGATGACGCAAGGCCGCGTTGATCAGGCCGATCACGTGGTCCATTCGCTTGGCGTCCTTGAGCCGACGCACGGCATCACGCACAGCCTCGGGCGAAATCTCTTCGGCACCGTGCGTGCTGAAGTATTCTTCCCAAACGTCGTTCGGATCGGCATCCTTGGCGAAATTCAGTTCGATCTTCTCGATCTGCTGCGTCTTGGCTTTCTTGGCGCTTGCCACGGGTTGGGACAGATCGTCCTTGACGGCAAAGGCACGGAAACCGCCCTTGGGGATTTTCGGCAGGATGTCGCGCGGCATGTTGAACATTCCGCCGCCGCCGCCGCGGCCGCCGCCACCGCCGCCAAACCCGCCGCCGCCGCCGCCACCCCCGCCGCCGCCGCCGCCGCCGCCGAAGCCGCCGCCGCCGCCACCACCTAAACCGCCGCCGCCACCGCCACCCAAGCCGCCCATCGACTGGTTGATGATCGGCAAGACCAAGTCGGCGACGGGGTAAACGCGGGTGGAGAGATGGGTTTCGGCCGACTCGGGCGTGGTGATCAGCAGCACCTCGTCTTGGATCATGTAGGTCAGTTCCAAGTCGCGAAGGATCAACCGCAACGCGGATCGCAACGAAATGCCTTTCAGTTCCTTGGTAATCGGTTCATCGGAACTGATTCCCACGTCGTCCAGGGATTTCGTGTCCAGTTGGATCTCGATGTCGTGACGGTCCTTCAGGAAGTCCATCACGTCGCCCAGCGGCATCTCGATTACTTCCACCTCGGTCGGCGACTTCAAGGCTTCGGTGATTTTCTTCTCGGCCGTACCCTGGCGGGCGAGGCTCATCGACTTATACTCGTCCGCGCGTCGGGCTGTGAGTTGCTGCCAAACCTCGGCCGCCGGATAGACGATCGGCGGCTCGTCGGGGAACGGGACGTGCGAGAGCTCCACCTGATAGAGCATGTCGATCACGCCCTTCTGGCGTCTCACGCGCAAGGCCATCGCGTTCGTATAGTAGCTGAGCGTTCGGGAGGCGAGCGTCGCCGTTACGGGCACCGGCTCCTCGGGGGCCAACTGCTGGGCCTCGCTGGCCGCCTGCTCTTCTGCTAAAGCATAACGCCCTTCGTCCATTAGTGAGTTGAACCGATCCATCAATTGCTTCAGCTTCAGCTCCCTTTGCAGGAGGTCTTCGGTAATCAATTCCCGTTCCTTGGCCGCCGCCTGATTTTCTTCCCAACGCTGGCGACGCTGCTCTACGTCGACCCGGCGTCGGGCCGCCTCACGCAAGGCGCCTCCGAGCACGCTGACCAACTGGTCGCGGATCTCCGGCTTCAGGTCGGGGGCCTGACGAACCCGCTCTTGCATCAGCTTCAGATCTTGAATGGCGCCGTCCGGGTTGGTTCCCATTTGGCTTCGGGCCTGATTTACGGTCGTTTGTACTTCGGTGCGCAGCACGCTGGCAATCACGCGACGCTGCTCGCCCAGTGCCTCGGCAAAGACGCCCGCATCGTCGCCGATCAGGTCCAAATCGCCGTCCGCGGCCGCCGGGGCCGGGTCCGCGGCAGCCATCTCCGCCCCTGCCGCCGGAGCGGCGCCCCCGCGCTGCTTGGCCACCGCGCCTCGCACGGCCAACGCTTCCGGATTGCCCGGATCTTGACGCAAGGCGTCACCGGCCAATCGCTCGGCATTGTCAAGGTTACCCGAGGCTAGCGCCTGCCGGGCAAGCTGACTTACGCCGTCCACGCCGGTGTTGATTTCCTGTCGGAACCATTCGAGACTGACCGAATCGATCAGCGGAAGGCTGATCCCGCCGTCGACCTTGGCACGGTCGACCAGTTGGACCAGGTAGTTGTTGTCTTCATTCGACTCGCCGGGCTGAACCGACCAGGCGAGATCCGCCGGCCCGGCCGCGCCGGCTACCTTCATCTTGATCTCCAGCGGACCTTCGCCCGAATACGTGCCGATCAGGACCGTGTCGCGATCGGATCGCAAGGGGGGCGTCGGATTCGGATAGGCGGTGAGCCCGGCGGGCAAAGTCGGCTCGCCTTGCGGCCAGAGTACGGTAGCTCGAACGGCCTCGGCCAAGTCGCTGCCGGGATTCTCGCTGTTCCCAACGACCACGCCGCCCGTATGAGCGGCCAACGCGCCGAGCACTTGTTCATCAAGTCGCGGCCCGACGGCGTAGCTACTCACGGGAATCCGGCTCTCGGTCAATCGCCCGACCAGTTCACGAAACGTGTCGGTCCCCAGCAAGCCGGCCGTGCTCATTCCGTCGCCGATGTAGACGACCGCCCGGGCATTCTTCGAATTGCTCTTGTAACTCTCAGCGGCGGCCAAAAGGGCCCGCTTCATGTCGGTCGACCCCAGCGGCGTTCGATCGCTGAGCTTCTTGATAGCCCGGTCGATTTGCGAACCGCGCGGGGCTACGAATGTTTCGGTCATGGGGATCGCGTTCAGGTCGACGGACATCAGCACAACGCGATCGTCGGGCGACAGGCCGGCAAGCATGGCCTGAAGCGCTCGCATTGCGTCGGCTCGAAAACTGCCCGCCTGACTGGCCGACGTGTCGAACAGCACAACCAGATCGCGAGGGCCGGTAGCCGGCTCGACACTTGGGCTTAAGCTCAACGCGAAATAACTCGCTCCGTCGGGATGCGAGAAACGATCGAGTCGAGCTGCCTCGGGGCTCGACTCCGCGGCCACCACGCCGGCGGCCAGGATGCAAAGGGCCGCCATTGCGCAAGGCAACACGACCGACCGAACGAGAAACCGCTTGAACATATCTCTGCTCCTGCACAAAAAAACCATGCGAACCCAACAGGCCACCGTGTTCCGTGACGGCGGTCCGGGCGCGCAGAGAATTCCACATATATGGGGTGGATTCTTAACTACGCCTATTCTACCCAATCGGCTGCATTTCTGCCAATGAAAAACCATATCCGAGGCCAAATTCGACCAATCCCCGCCGCTGGAACGCCAGCTCAGACTAATAGATGGCCCCCTCAATGGTGCTGGCTGGCCTGTGCGACAAGAGGCCGTGAGAGTCGTAAGTGGTTGGTGGGAAAGGTGTTATGGGGAGTCCGGCAGCCTGAATGACGTGAGGGTTCAGGGTTCAGGGTTCAGCACTTCGATTCAAACGTTTGCCCCGGAATTCTGAACCCTGAACCCCCATGCGTTCCCTGGCAGCGGCTGGACCTCCGTTCTTCACTAACCACTATCCACCAACCACCTATTTCGACTGTTTTAGATCTGTCTTTTGTTTATGTTCAATGGAGGTAAGCGGTTACG
>CAYYOX010000349.1:0-3250 GCA_964473065.1 uncultured Planctomycetaceae bacterium
ATGACGACGATGCTGATGACGACGATGCTGATGACGACGATGCTGATGAAGACGAAGACGAAGACGAAGAAGGCGATGACGATGGAGATCACGACCATGAAGAGGGAGACGACGACCACGCCGAAGACGAGAGCTAGGCGGCGAAAGTCTTCCGTTTAGCTGTTTAGCCCCAGGCGGCCACGCCGGGTTAACCGTCCGGCACAACAGGGTGCCACGGGTGGCTTACCCACCCGTGCATTCCTGCGTGCGATAGCACTGGTGGGCAAGCCACCAGTGGCACCAAGCGGTGGCCGGGCGAATTTTCGTCGAACGAAGTTATCAGTTTCCATTTCACGTTCTTCTGTAGAAGGAGTAATCCCGATGCGCAAAACCATGATGTTCCTCTCGCTGCTGGCCGTGCTGGCGTTTGCTTACGGTTGCGCCGACTCTACCGACACGCCGCCCGCCGACCCCGACGCCAGCGAGTCGAACGGCGACGAAGCGGCCCAGGGCAACAGCGAGATCGAAGCGGCCATTGCCGAATTGCCCGAAGCGGATCAGGAAGCCGCCCGAGCGCAGAAGATCTGTCCGGTCAGCGGCGAACCGCTCGGCTCGATGGGCACGCCCTGCAAAGTGACCGTCAAAGACCGCGAAGTGTTCCTCTGCTGCAAGGGTTGCGAAGGCGCGATCGAGGAAGACCCGGATACTTATCTGGCCAAGCTCGACGAATAAAGACTCGCCGACTTCAAAAACCATCCGGTGCCATGCCCACGCTTGCGTGGGCATGTTTTGTAAAGGACTTCGTTTAGCCGTCGCCGGTACGGCGATGAGGGCCAGATCTCCAATCTCATCGCCGTGCCGGCGACGGCTAAACGCCTGAACTTCGGAATCGGGAAGTAATTCCTTACGAGTCCTTATCTTCGTCCGCCGCCGCGGGAATGTCCCGTGGATCCGCTCGAAGGGCTGGTGACTCGGGAATTGAAGAAGTCCGAGCTAGTGCGGCGCGAAGAAGGCCGGGGGTTCATGTTGTAACCCCGGGAAGACGACATTCGGGAAGATGGCGCCCGAGAAGACGGCATTCTCGAAGAGGGCGACGTAGAGCGGCTGCTGACGTTTGGCGAGCGCCTTCCCGAGCCGGTCACGCCGCCGGAGTATCGGTTGCGAACCTCCGACGAATAGCGCGGAGGTCGTCTGGTTGTCTCCGTAGGCGGCCGTGCCGATGTCCTCGGCGGCGTCATTGACTGGCCGTCGTAGGTTCGCGTGGCCTCGCGATTGAACGTACCGCCTTGCGGCGTGGTGAATTGGTGCTGCCGGGTCATGGTTTGACCCTCGGGTCCCCGCGTACGCTCGAAATTCATCGTCTGCCCGCTGGGCGTGGTCAGCGACCGTTGTTGGGTCATCGTCTGGCCGTCGTAGGTTCGCGTGGCCTCGCGGTTGAACGGACCGCGTTGGGGAGTTGGTCCGGTCTGATAGCGTGGCGGTGCTTCACGAACGGCCGAATTGGGCCGTGGCGATCTGTAATCCGGTTGCCGGGGCATGACTTGCTGGGGGCGCGGATAATCGATCGCACGACGCTCGGGGCCGCCGCTTCGCGGGTAGTACATCGTTTGCTCGCCGGGCGTGGTCAGCGACCGCTGTTGCGTCATCCGGTTGCCGTCGAAGGTCCGTGTGGATTCACGATTGAACGTGCCGCCTTGCGGCGTGGTAAAGCTGTGCTGGCGGGTCATCGTCCGGCCATCGGGCCCGCGGGTGTGATCGAAGCTCATGGTCCGCCCGCTGGGCGTGGTAACGCTATGATGGCGAGTCGTCACATCCCCTTCGGTCGTGCGATAGTTTTCGACCGTCGCGCCACGTTGTGCCACCCGGGCAGCCGGCGCGTACGAGCGACCGTCGGGCGGCGCGAAGTCGGACCCGCGCAACGGATTCAGGCGCCCCGTGCCGGGAACCCCGCGTCGCTCGACCGGCGGTTGGGCCAGTCGTTGAACGGGTGGTCGGTTTTGGGGCATCACGCCATAACGGTCAACCGGTGAACTTGGCGGCGGCTGGTAGCGTGCTTGCTGTGCCAGCGTTGCTGTCGCCGGAAGAAAGACCATGGCGACCAACGCCGCGAGTTTACGCAGAGAGAGCATGTCGGAGAACCGCATCGCGTGAGTTCCTTATGTTACCGGGATCGAGCAGGAATTGCCCTAAGAAAAGAGCCGGATCGTAACGATCATCGACTATCCCGACAAGAGAACTTAGCCCAGCCGCGGAAAAGTGTGCAGCAGCGTGTTTCCCTGCTAGCGGAACAGCCCTCGGATCGCTTGCCATGCCCCTAATAGCAGGGCCATCAGAGCCAGGCAGACGAGCACGATCACCTGCACGAACCAACCCCACTCGAAAATCCGCCCCGACCAATCCCAGATGGGTGCCCAATAGACGATCGTCCCGACCGTGGCCAGGCAGAGAACCGGCCCGTAAGGAATCTCGCTATCGCGAATAAGAATCACTTGCACCAGCCCGATGACCAGTGCGGGGAACGGGGCCAGGAAGAAGATGACCAGCGCCGTTTGCCAGCCGAGAAAGGCACCGATCATGGCCATCAGGGTCACGTCGCCGAAGCCCATCGCTTCGCGCTTCAGCACGACAGTGCCGATAATCCTAACTGCCCAGACGAGTCCCCCGGCGGCCGCCATGCCGACCAGTGCGGTCAGCAGTCCGGCCCAGGGTCCTTTGCCATGCCACCATACGGCGGCAATCGCCAGCGAACCGATCACGGCCATGACCAGGATCCGGTAGGAGATCTTTTCTCGCATCACGCGTGCCATGCACAGCGCGAGTGCCCGGCGTCGGCCGTGACTTGCGTACCATGTCCTGGGCAGCAGGGCCACACACCAAAGCCCCCAACAGCCCAGACCGAAGACCAACGGCCAACCGTGTGGGAAACCGCTCAACCACGCCGGCCAACGATTGGGGGAGGCCAGTTGCAAATAGGGCCAGGCTTCCGGCGTGGGCCAGAGGTTGTGTGGAATACACTTGAGCAGAGTCCAGTTTTCCGGCAACAGGCTGGCCGGATAACAGGTCGCCAACAACAGGCCCGCCACTACGCCCGGCACGGTGATCGCGTCGGGAATGATCTTCTCGTCTACGTCGATCGCGGACGCGACAAGCATCAACAAGATCAGCAGCCCGTGGGCGAAGAACTGGGCGTGAAGAATCGGCTGATAGTCCGCGATCAACGGTCGCGGCGATCCGAGCGGAAGCAGGCCTTGGCGGTCGATTTCCCACCAGT
>CAYYOX010000349.1:3260-7453 GCA_964473065.1 uncultured Planctomycetaceae bacterium
CGGGGCCTCCCGAGGCAGGCAGGGCAGTCCGAGGATCGGCAGCCGCTCCGGCGACGGGCGCGGGGAAGCGTCGGCCGGCGGCGCGGTGCAGGGGCCGATCCGGCGGGGATGCCAGGCCAGCCGGTAGACCCCCAAGTTGGCCAAGCCGCCAAGGCACGTACCCACGACGAACAGGACCGCCAGGCGGACGTCAAACGGGATGGTCAACCAAACGTTCACGCGGAGGTTCCGGCGTTGGGGTTATTACGGGATTCTGGCAACTTGGTCACCTCTCACTCAGGCAGAGGGTGGTCTTCCCCACGAAAAGTTGACAGTAACAACGTCTTGATAGCTTTGGTATTTGTCTAAGGCAACTCGGTGTCCACGAGCCATGTGGAAGGTCACCCGTCCAAGACCCAACCCTTGCGGTATTCCTTTCCCAACAGGGCGTTGGCTTCGTCGCTGTTGGTGACCTGGCCTTCCTTGGCGTCGTAGTCGATTTTCTTGCCGACGCGGTAGGCGACCAGACCGAGCAGCATCTGCTCGATGGCCGTGCCGCTGTAGTCGAAGTCGCAGGTCGGCTTCAGGTCGCCCTTGGCGGGGTTGATTCACTCCTGCTGGAAGCCTCCCAGGTCCGGTATCCGTTGGTCGTCAGGCCGCGGCGTGTAGTGCGACAGGTCGCCGCCGTCGAGCGGCAGGAGCTTGTTCGAGCCGAAATCGGCCGTCACGTTGCCCTTGTCGCCCTCGAACAGGGCGCCGTGGCCGATCCCTTGGACGTCTACGTCACCCACGCGACTCGGTTTGTGGGCGCCCTGATACCACGTCAATTTGATCGGCGGCCGCCAGTCGTTGGCCGGATGCTCAAACGTGGCGGTCAGGTCGACGGGCGTCACGTCGGGATTGAACTCTTCACCGTGTGCGGTGGCCGAGGTCGGCAGGTCCGCGTCGATGGCGTGCCAAACCAGGTCCATCGTGTGGCTGCCCATGTCGCCGATCTGGCCGCTGCCGAAGTCCCAGAACATGTTCCAGCTCAGGCAGTTGGCCCCGGGGCCACGAGAAAAGTACTCGGGGTTGTAGGGATGGAACGGCACCGGGCCAAGCCAGAGGTCGTAGTGCAGGTGCTTCGGCGGCTCGCCCTGGGCCGCCGGGTAGCTCGGGCGACGGAGCTGCCGGTTTCCCCACACATGTACATTCTGCAACGTGCCAACGGCCCCGTCGAGAATCGCCTCGCGCACCCGATTGAAGTTCGGGTTGGAATGCCGCTGGGTGCCGACCTGCGTGGCCAGCTTGCCCTTGTTCTTAAGGTAGTTGGCACGAACCACGCGGGCTTCCTTGACCGTATTGGCCAGTGGCTTCTCGCAGTAGCAGTGCAGCCCGCGATTCAGTGCCCAGTTCGCTACAAAGGCGTGCGTGAAATCGGTCGTGCTGCAAACGACCGCATCGAGATCCTTCTGCTCGAGACATTCCCGCCAGTCGACGTAGGTCTTCGCGTTGGGGAATTGCTTGACCGCGCCGGCAATGTGCTGCTCGTTAATGTCGCACAGTGCAACGACGTTCTCCGGCTTAACCGCCCCGAAGTGCGCCAGCGCCCGCCCCCAACAACCGATCATGGCAATGTTCAGCTTATTGCTCGGAGCAGCCGGCCCACCCCGCACGCCGCTGGGCAGAATCGTCAGCCCAACACCGGCAACCCCGACCGCCTTAAGGAATCGGCGCCGGCCAACAGTTGTTCTGGACGAGGAGGAACCAACAGTCGTCTGACGGGAAGAAGATCGGGCAGAGTGTCGCATGGCAGGGCTCCCTGGGTTATGAGTCGTGTCTGCGGTCACACGCAACCCAACCGGTCGCACGATCCCGCGTGGGCGATAATGATAGATTATCCCACATTTTCCATTTGCGTTCAACTGGGAACATTCCCAAGCCTCAAACGCCGGCCATTTTAACATTGCACCCCCCCTGGTGTCTAGACGTCGGCGGCTAAACGGATTCCCGAAGCCATTTCTTTACAAGTTCTTGAATCAACCGGTGGATCCGAGCGGGCAATTCGCGTCGAGGCTGTTGTTCTTGGCGAAGTTTGCCGGCTGTGTTTTTGGCAAGGTTTGCCGGCTGTGTAACCTCTTCTCGATCCTCTGCCATGGTACAAGAGAGACTCCGTGCGCGTTGGCAAAACCTTGCGTGCACGCGGTCGGTGGCGGCGAAAAACTTTTTCTCAAGTCGAAACAGCTTGGCCCTGTTGGACTTACCGCGTTGCACTTTCATCGACACGCGTTTTTGTGGAGAAAGTTTTTTGACATCGGCGTCCCATCGGGTATATGTTCAGTGCCGGAGGACGGCAACGCAAATCGGGCAACCCTTCTCGCCTCCTTGCGTTGTTCTCTGTGAAGCGTTCATTTCCCGAGCGCCGTGAGGCGGTAATCGAGAAGTCAACTGTCGCGTGATGTGCGGCGCAACACGTGACGGGCTGCTCTCGGTCGTGGGTGTTCTCCGGCAAGGTCGTTGAGACCCCAGCGGATTGAAGTCGTACCGCTTACCGGCGCTCGGGACTACTCATGTCGATGTTGTCAATGTTCTACTTGACAGATGTTTTGGACTGCCACCGGCTTTCGGTCCGGTGTATGAGGCTGGCACGATCGGGCACGATGCCCGGGGCACTCGGCCGCGAGTCGAGTGTCCCGAATTGACGCCGTCGCTTGCCAGCGCGGCAGCCACCGCTTTAGGCCGGTCGGGCCGATTATCCTTCGTATTAACCCCGGCCAAGGCCCCCGACGTTACCCAAACCTTTTCTTCCGGAATTCTCCAAACAGGAGGCGAGTGACTCTTATCGTAAAGTGGGACCTTCTTTCCGTGTAACCCGTAGACAGGAGTTCTTCAGTCTTCAGTGTTATTCATGTTCACCAACGGCGCAGTTGTCGCCCCGGGGTAGTTGCATAAAAGACGACCGATCGCGCTTCGTGCCGACGGCTCCCCCAGCGTGCAGTGGCACGCCCGCCTTTCCCGCGGCAGCAAACGCGCCCGTTTGGTGGAACTATGAATTACTCGAACTGCAATCGATGGCGGATTCAGTATCGCCCCGGTTCAATCGTTTAGCCGCCGCCGGCACGGCGATGAGACGTTTAGCCGTCGCCGGCACGGCGATGAAATTGGAAATCTGTCCCTCACCGCCGTGCCGGCGGCGGCTCAACGGGTCGTGGAAGACCGTATTTACACGGACTCATCGGTCGCTTATCCTGGAGCGAAGCATCTTTCGCCCGTTGTCGACTTCCCCTTGCAGCCTGAGCCATGCGCCGTTGTCTGCAAATCTTGTCTCTGATTCTGTTGGTCGCTTGTGTGGCGCTCGGCACGCAGGTCTTTACGCATCGTCGACAACTGGCCCGGCAATGGGCCTGCTATCGCGTCGCAGCAGCCGATTCGTTCGCCGAAGCTCAAACGCGGATCGCTCGGTTCGAGGAGCACGCCGACCGCCGGGAACATTTGGCAGAACTGGTCGGGAAATGGGGGACCGGCAACCGGCAGTTCGATCTCTACCTGGCCCGCCACGTCCGCGACGCGGCGGGTAGCGAACTATTGCGAGAGAGTTTCTCGCGAGAATTGGACCGTCGCCCGGATCTGTCCGCCCGTTGGGCTCATTACTGGTGCTTCGAGGCGCGATTGGAACCCGACGAGCAAATCGACTCGGTCGTACGGTATTTCGATACCTTAGCGTTGACCGATCCGCCGAAAGAGATCACCTACCGGGAAGTGCTCGACCTTCGGGCCCTACTGCAATTGACCGCTGCTGCCGAGCGATTCGCCGGCCTTGGCCCGACGAATTGGCATCAGCACTACGCGCGGTGGCAGAAAGTTCGCCCAGAGGATCTTCCGCACGTCCCGCGTCCCAAGCAGCCGTTTGCCGATTAGGAACCGCTTTAGACTTTCCCTTACGGTCCGATGCTCATCGGATTTCGGTCCAGGAAATCGCGTGGTCCGCGTGTGGTGTAGTAGGGATAGGTCACGGCGCCCATTTGCGGACCGGGCGCAGCTCGACGGCACAATCCACAGCCCATTCCTCCGCATCCGCCACAAGCGTTGACTAGCCCGCACAGTCCGGCGTTGGGACTGACGCACGAATCGCACGAGGGCTGGCTGCAACTGTCGCACCCGGCTTCTTCGGCGCAACCGCCGCAGTCGCTGGCGACATACTGGCTGTGGGCGCCCATGCAGCCGACAAGGAGGCT
>CAYYOX010000350.1:0-6911 GCA_964473065.1 uncultured Planctomycetaceae bacterium
ACGGCGCTAGTTTGCCGCGCGGGACGGGACCACGCGCGTGCGGTTCGCCGAGCCCGAGCAGGTGGCCGCGCCGCCGGAAATGGCCCAGGACCCGGCGGCACGATGCGGCGTGCAGACCGAGCCGGGTGACGTCGAGTCGGTCGTCGGCTACTGGATCGACGGCCAACTAGTCGACGCGGCCGAGGTTCAGCATCGCAAGCTGGGCGTCGACGCCAACGTGCGACGCGGGCTGCCGCTGTTCTATCCGGTCCGAAAGAACCTTCGTCGGGCCGAGAAGCTGCTGCGGAACATGAGCGTGGTGGCCGAGATCCAGTCGGCCATCGCCATCATTCGCAAGCACGTCTCCGCCACGGCCGCCGGGTTGCAGCAGTTCGTACAGGATCAGGCCGACGTGAACGTAACCAGCCAGCGGACGGGTCAGACGAGCCACTTCCGCCGCTACGGTCCGGGCACGATTCTCGACGCCGACGTCGGTACGCAGTACGAGTTCCCGGCCACCGGTATCGACGCGGCCAAGTTCGTGGTCGTATTGCAGGCCGAGTTACGCGCCATCGCCAGCCGGCTGGTGATGCCCGAGTTCATGCTCACCAGCGACGCCAGCAACGCCAACTACGCCTCGACCATGGTGGCCGAGGGTCCGGCCGTGAAAATGTTCGGCCGCCTGCAACACGACATGATCGAAGACGACCGCGAGCTATTCACGCGCGTACTGGGCCATGCGGTCGAAGCGGGCCGTCTGCCCGAGGAGTCGCTACACCAGATCGACATCCAAGCCATCGCCCCCACACTAGAAACCCGCGACCGCCTGCGCGACGCCAAGGCCGACGAGATCCTGCTGCGTGCCGGGGCCATGTCGGTGCAGACGCTGGCCATGCGGCATGGGTTGGAGGTGGATCAGACTGGCGGGGGCGCCTAAAATGCCCCTCCAATAGGGGGTTTATTTTTCTTTCACGATTGGCGATAATCAAATTATAAGGTCTATCTAGCGTCGGTTCGTTTGGGCTGCTATATTCGCCACCGAGAAGTACTTCACAAAGGTGGATATTGCAGTTCGGGCGGCACGCATGAACATCGGGCTCAAACAGAGCGTAAGATGGTTATTCTGGCTAATTGAGGTTTTGTCTTTTGGCTTGCTTGGATGGATTGGCTACGCCCTGGATCTCGACAAGGGCAAGTCGGGCCCTCTTGGCACAGTGATCGATTGGACGGGAGCGAATGCAGCTTGGTTGATCTTCTTGCTCGCCGTCTGTGTAATAGTGGCCAGATCCGTGAAATGGGGTCTCGCCGAGAAAACACCCGAAGCGAAGATAATTGATAGCCTCATCGATAAGGCTCTGGACGACTTTAGGGAGAAATGCTTTCCCGGAATACTGCAAAATGAGCCTCTCGATAATAACCGCGTGACGATATTCAGGCATGTTCAAAGGAGGTGGTGGATTCGGCCCGGGCGTAGTTTGTTCTGGCCGTGGGGTCGGGGGCGGTGGCCTTGGTCGGGCTGGCTTGAGGTTGCTTATCGGTCTGGACACGCAACGCAAAGTAAAGGGACTGTTTTTCTCGCGCCCGACGATGCCCACCAAGCAGAGGGTATAGCAGGAGAAGCTTGGCGAGGAGTTAGTTCGACTCGGGTACGTAATCTTCCGGATCTGTCGAAGATCCGCTACATTGGACACATGAAAGTAGCGTGGCTGCGGTGGCGAGAAAGTAGAGGTTCGTCCGCGGGTGAAGTAGTGAACTATGCCAGGGCGAGAGACAATATCAAGACATACGCTGAAGTCACAAAGATTTCAGAGCGTTGTGTTTGGCAACGAATCAGACGCAAAAGAAAGCTTCCCATTTCCATGTGCGGAGTACCCATCGAGAATCGAAACGGTAACCTTGTCGGGGCAGTGGTTCTTGACAGTTGTAACAGTATTGAGTGCATAGAAACCGAATTGAGACCATTCCGAACGGCTTTCAGAAGGCTTGTTCAAAGTCTGCAAGAGCTTGGTGCTCTGGAATAGCGAGGGTGAACTATGTCTGAGTGGATCGAATTAGAACCGAGCAGTCTTGGAAGGAACGAACACGACCAGATTGACGGTGTGGAAATCATCGTGGGCCTGTCGCCTTACGATGTTCCCGAAGCGGTGCGCGGCGGCTACGATAAGGACATTGGCCGGTTTGTGATTGAATTCAGATATCTGGATGACGGAGAAGAACGAGTCTCCGATGCTCAAGAAGAAGATGTAGTGTTGCTTGTGGGAGAGCACAGTAAGCGTCTCTATGCAATCCACGTCGATGTGGACCGCCTCAAGGCAGAGAAGGTAGGACTGAAGGTCCTGATCCCAGAAGTTGATGAGGCAATTGACAAGCTAGGTCGGAAGCCCCAGTACTCAGGAAGACTCAGCCATTACGAAGTTGCCAAAGATGTGATTTCGCAGAACAGCGAAAAGCTTTTGGCGGGCGTCTAGTCAAATAGTCATCGATCCGCCTGCGCGACGCCAAGGCCGACGAGATCCTACTGCGTGCCGGGGCCATGTCGGTCCAGACGCTGGCCATGCGGCATGGGTTGGAAGTGGAACGAGAATAGGCCGCTTAGAATCAAGCCGTCGCCAGCTTTTGGTTTAGCTTGATGCTTTGGCAGTGCTTGCCGAGTTTGCCGCGGAGGATGCCTAGGTCGAAGGGCTTGATGAGGTAGTCGGACACGCCGGCCTTCATGGCAATGAGGACGTGTTCCTTGCTGGTTGCCGTGCCCGTGACCATCACGATGGGTACCGTCGATCCGGCGCTGCGGACGGCTTCGATAACCTCCAGACCGCTGAGGCCGGGCATCTGCCAATCGATGACGATCAGATCGAGGTCCTCTTTCTGGAAGATTTCCAGGGCGTCAGTGCCGTTGTCGGCCTCGACGATCGACGTCACGCCGAGTGTTTCAAGCGTGTTGATCACCATCGCTCGAATGGTGCTGGAATCGTCGGCGATCAGGGCTCGCAGTTTCATTGGCCGGGCTCTTTTTTCGGGTATCGTTCATCGTGGTCGGCCAAGGAAAAGGCGGCCCTGTTCGCAAACTGCGAGGGTCGAATTCATGCCAGCGTAGCCAAGCAGAGGAGAAATCTGGCACGCGAAGTAAACTATAGCTTATTTTTCGGGCGGGCGCCGATTTTTGCCCAAATAATCCGTTCGGGCACCCCCATGGCGAGGGAAACACGATTTAGGCCGTATTCAGGCGCGACCAACGGTCGCGGCTTTAGATGCGCTAATCCGGGACGCTTGGCAGGGTTTTGGTCGGCGGTTGGTCGGTCAATAGGGCGCGGAGTAGGGTGGTGGCCAGATTGTAGGGGACCAGCTCCTTTGAACCCTCGGGCGGACTCCAGCTTGCCCGCATCGAGGCCGTGGTCAACAGGGGGCCGAACCCGACGGCCATGACCGTCCCTTTGCCGTGTCGGGCGGTGGCCCCGACGGGTATTTCCCCCACGACAGCGAACGGCTCGCCGCCTTCGACCGGGCAACTCGCCTCGACGGGTATGTTGGGCCAAGGACCGCCCTCTTCGCGGTCGATACCCAAGGTTCCCGCGCGCGGGGCGTTGTGATCGATCGAGAGGCCAAACGGTTTCAGTAGTTCGTTGGCCGTGGAGTTATTGTTCTCGGGCGAGTCGATGACCAACAGCTTTCCGCCTTGGTCGACGTATTGGACCAACCGATCTCGCCACGACGGCTCGACTTCTCGACTCGGCAGCAGCACGACCAGCGCGTCGGCGTCCAACGGCTCGGACTCGCCGGCCCGGCTGGTCGCATAGCCCAAGTAGGCCGCCCACATCTCGAAGAAGGCGAACCCGTCGTCCGGATATTCCGTGGCATCGGGTTTTGGGTCTTCGGGTTTTGGCAAAGCGACTTCCGAGACGGTCCGATCGAACGCCACCCGGGCCGTATACTCGGCCGCCGGCGGCTCTCCGGCCAGCAGGCCGCGAAGCAGCGCGAACCACACGTTGTACCGCACATAGTTATCCGACTCGAAGAGCATGTCGGCCGGCGGTTGCAGGGCCCAAAGCGCCCGTTCGCCCCGGTAGCCCAGGTTGCCGTCGTTGAACATGGCCCCGAACCCGATCGCCATGACGCTTCCCTTCTCGTATTGAGCCACGGCGCCGACCGCCGTTTCGCCAAGCCGCGCGATCGGCCGCCCGCCCTCGACGGCGTAGGCTCGTTCGCTATCGATGTCGGGCCAGTCGTCGGTCAGGGTCAACGCTTGGGCCGGGACGACTTGCCCGTGAAGCATCGAGAGCCCGAACGGCCAAAGCAGACTGTTGGCTGTCGAGGCCCCGTTCTCCGGCGAGTCGACGACCAGCAGCTTGCCCCCGTTGGCCACATAATCAATCACCTGGCGGCGGAACTCGTCGGTCACCGGCCGACTGGGATGAACGATCACCAGGTCATCACCGGAAAATGCCTCCGGACCGCCGGCCCGGATAGTGTAACACTTCCCCTGCGGCGTGGCCAACCGGGAGATCCATTGCTCCAGGAGCCCGAAACCGTCCCAATTGCCCTCTATGAAGGCCCCCTTAGCCAACGGGACTTTCGAGATCGTTCGATCGACAACGACCCGAGCCATGGGCCGCTCGAGTTTCGGCACGGGCATACTCCCGCGATGCACGGCCACTACGCTTAGGCAGGCCAAGGTCCAGGCAAACCAAGCGGTCGCCGGCAGCACGAGCCATGCCCGATCCCAACCGCGAGTCAGCCACAGCCCGGCCAGCAAGACCACCAGCCCGAGCATCAACAGCCAGGGGCGCGGATCACCCAGCCGGTTGTTGTGGTTGAGCCAATCGACCATGCCGCGGAGCAGCTCTGCCTTGCCCGGCTGAAACACACAGAAGCTGGAAAAGATGGTCGAGTCGGTAAAGGCCAGCACGCGGCCCCGGCCATGGCGGGTCGACCAGAGTTGCACGAATGCCCCGTAGCGCATATCGGGCCGAAGCTGCGGCACGGTGTGGTAGTTTTCCAAATGGTAGTCGGGCGGAAGGCTGAACAGACCGGTCCCCAGGATGGCCGCCCGACCACGACTTCGACCCGGATCGATCGAACAGGAGACGGCCAGATCCATCGGCGGCAAGTGCTGCACGATCGGATGCGGCACGCGCGGCCGTCGGTAATGCTGATCGTAGGGCGACTCGCCCGTGCCGAAGAGCAGATCATCGCGGAAGATGAACCCCATGGGCCGCGCGATGTCGTTCAGATACGTGCCGCACTTGAAGACGTTGGTATGGTCGCCGACCAACAGCAGCCCGCCGCCGCCGCGGACGAACTTCAAGACGGCCTCGACCTCCTCGCGCGAGTATCGGGCCGTGGGTACTTTGATCACCAGCACGTCGCACTGGCTGAGCGTCTCGTTGTTGATGGGATCCGACTCCAAGAGTCGCGACATGGCGAAGTACTGGCCGCAATAAGCGTAAGCGGCCGCGTAGTTGTAGCCCGAGTCGTGGCCGTACCACGTGGTGTCGTACGGTTTGACGGTCGGTTCCCACTCGCTATGGCGTTCCACGACCATCACGCGACCTGCCTTGGCTGCGCCGACCGGATCCCAGCGGACCGCCACGGTCAACAGGACCACCCCGGCCGCTACGAGCAAGGCGGCCGCCGGATATTGCCAAGGCTTCACGGTCTTCTTCGGGCTTGACGCGCCCGGCTCACGAGTCGGTAACTGCACGAACCGCCAAGCCAGCAGCACGGGCCCGAGCAGCAATAGCAGATGGATCCAGGGGGAGAGAAACAGGTTCATCACGTGCAGCGGCAATTCGTAATCGGCCAACAGCACGCGGTTGATATACACCGCCAGAAGCACCGCCGCCCGGATCGGCAGCCAGGCGATAACCACCAGCGTCAAGGCCCGCAGCATTTTCAACCAGCCGTTGCGACGCTGCCCGCGAGCCAGACGGCCCCAGGCCAGAATCCCCAGCATCAGTGCCGAGCCGACGAAGAAGCAGAGCGTGGCCGGGTCGACCAGCAGTTCCCAAGTCGCGCCGAAGCGATGGGGTTGGCGGATCGAGTGCATAACAAGCGTCGATCCGTCGGCCGCGGCTTCGATCCCCAACAGCCGTGCCACTCCCGCCAGGGCTTGCGGCAACGGCCAAGGCAATTCGTGACAGCGCGCCGTGCAGCCCGTATACAGAGCCATCACTAGGGCTTGGACCGAAAGCACCGCGCCGGCGGCCAGGGCGCCTTGCCCGAGCGATCGGGGCCAGTGTCGGGGAATCGGCAACAACCGAACGATCAGCCCGACGGCCAACAGCAGCGGCGCCGCTCGATCCGGCCAGGGGGCAAAACCCACGGCCGGAACCAGCAACACCAGGGCGGTCCACGTTTCACGCCGGGGAACTCTTCGGCGGATCGTTCCGCCAAGCAGCATCGTGCCAGTCAACACGACCGCGACCCAAGCCAACGGCTGGGCCGGGTAGTAGTAGTGTTGCCCCAATAGCCAGGAGACCGACAGCAGTGCCACGCCGAGGAAGATGCGCATCATGGGGCCGCCTCCTCGTCCGGTTGTGCGCTGGGGTTCGGCGGGATCCACTCGGCCCGATCGGTCGCCCGGCTCAACAGCCATCGCCAGAAGTAGAGGTTCTCGCCATGGATCGACCGGGCCGATTCGAGGTTGTCGTTCGACGCCAGGTGCGTATCGCCGATCACGACGACCGATCCTGCCTCCACAGGCCGCCAGATGATAACCGGCACATTGCCCGGCCCTCGCTTGAGGATCTCGAAGTCTTGGGCATGGCACTCGACTGGCCAGGCGGCGTAGAACTGCATGGATGTCTCGTAGTCGTCCAATTCGAGATATCGCGAGTAGCTTGCCCCCAACGGCTCCGGCTCAGGAACTTCGTCCGAGGGTGGCACGGGCGTCGGCGGGACATAGCAATCGAAATCGGCCAACAGGCTGTCACTGC
>CAYYOX010000350.1:6921-7421 GCA_964473065.1 uncultured Planctomycetaceae bacterium
CCGAAAACTATCGGGCCGGGGCGATCGAGATCAGCAACGCGGCCCGCTGTAGTCGTTCGCCGGTTACCTCGGGCAACAGAAGCGGCAGGTAACCGCAACGCATCAGGGTCCGCGAAAGACCGGCCACACCGAACGGCGACCACAAGTTGCCGTGGTAGGCTTCCAAGTGAGACGCGTCGATATAGGCCACGTTGCTCGGCGCATCGGTTCGACCGCCGGGCAATACCCGGGTGCTGGTGTGCGTTACGGCCGTGCATACGGCCAACGAAAAGGCCAGCACGACACACGTCCCGCCCACACGCAACGGGACCGGTTGCCATGCCAGCAGCCCGATCAACAGACCAATGCCTAGCAGGCCGACCAATTGACGCCATACGTCTTGCGAGCTGGCATGTCGGCCGGCCAGATAGGCCAACAGTCGGCCTGTGAATATGTAGGAGTTCACGTGCATCTCGTTGTCCAACGCGGCCGAGTCGCTCAGCACGACCACTCGCCCTCGG
>CAYYOX010000351.1:0-7418 GCA_964473065.1 uncultured Planctomycetaceae bacterium
TTCCGGACCGGCGGTGGCCGGTGGGAACGTCTATGTGACCGACTATGTGCGCGAGTCGGGAGAATTCGCCAACGGCCCCAGCATTGTGCCCAAACTCGAGGGCCGCGAACGCGTGCTGTGCTTCAGTGCCGAGGACGGTTCGCTCGTCTGGAAGCACGAGTATCCGTGTTCCTATCGCCTTTCGTACCCGTCGGGACCCCGCACCACGCCGACCATTGCCCATGGCAAGGTCTATACGCTCGGCGCCATGGGCGATCTTTTGTGCCTGAATGCCAAGACGGGTGATCTGCTCTGGTCGAAGGATCTCAAGAGGGAGTACAACGTCAAAACGCCGATCTGGGGATTCTCGGGGCATCCGTTGATCGACGGCCAAAAGTTGATCTGTCTGGTCGGCGGGGAAGGGAGCGTGGCCGTTGCGTTGGACAAGGACTCGGGCGAGGAGCTTTGGCGGTCGATCTCGGCCCCCGAGCCGGGCTATTGCCCGCCGATGATCATCGAGGCGGGCGCTACCCGGCAACTTGTTATCTGGCATCCCAAGGCGATCAACGCCCCGAACCCCGAGACGGGCAAGCTGTATTGGTCCTTCCCGTTGGCGCCGAGCCACGGCATGTCGATTGCCGCTCCGCGTTTGTCGGGCGACCTGCTATTCGCCAGCGGCGTAGGGCACAAAGGTCTGGTGCTGAAGCTCGACCGCGAGCGCCCGGCCGCCGAGATCCTTTGGCGCGGCGACAGCCGAACGGGCGTCTATTCGGCCAACAGCACGCCGATCATCGACGGCGACGTGATCTACGGCGTGTGTCACCAGGGCCAACTTCGCGCGGTCGAACTGGCCACCGGCAAGCGTCTTTGGGAGACCTTGCAGCCGACGACCGGCTCGCGTCCGGCCGGCTATGGGACCGCGTTTCTGGTGAAGCACGAAAACGGCTACTTCCTGTTCAACGACCGGGGCGACCTGATCCTGGCCCAACTCAGTCCGGAAGGTTACGAGGAGGTCAGCCGGTTCCACGTCATCGAGCCGACCAACGAGTCGTTCGGCCGACCGGTCGTCTGGTCCCATCCGGCCTTCGCCAACCGCTCGGTCTACATCCGCAACGACAAAGAACTAATCCGCGTTTCGCTGGCCGCCGATTAAACTTGCCGGTTTACGCAGCAGTGAGCGGCAAGGCGCTAGCCGCCGGTTTTGTTGGGGGTAAGATTCATTTGAGAAGACCGGTGGCTAGCGCCATTCCGCTTACAAGGATCTGAGGCTCGATAGGAGCGTTTCGGCACATTGGCGGGCGAACTCGGGGGCGTTGACGTTGTGGTCGAGTTCGATTAGCGGAATGTCGTTGCGGAGGTTCTCTTTCAGGGCGTCGAACAAGGCTTGATTGGCTTCGGGCCACCAGAACGGTCCGCCGGGCGCGTCGATCACGCTGAGACCCTGCAGTGGAATCAACACGGTGACCGGACCGGTGCTTAGGTTCAACCTCTCGGCCATAACTTGGCCCAACTGTTGACATTCCTCCGGCGTGGTTCGCATCAGGGTGATGTTGGGGTTGTGTTGGTAGAACGTGCGGTCCTTGAACTTCTCGGGTACGGTCTGAGGGGCCCAGAAGTTTACCATGTCGAGACACGCCGGCGTGACAATGGCTGGAACGCCGTGTCTGGCAGCCGCTTCGAGACGTGTTGGGCCGGCACCGAATACGCCGCCGACCAGTTCGTCGGCCCATTCGGTGGTGGTGATGTCCAACGAGCCGGCGATCATCCCGGCCTCGATCAGGCTCTCCATGGTTCGGCCGCCGGCGCCGGTGGCGTGGAAGACGAGCACTTCGTAGCCGGCCTCTTCCACGATCGCCTTGGCGGCCTCGACGCACTCGGTCGTGTTGCCGAACATCGAGGCGGTAATCAGCGGCTTGTCTTCACTTGGCGGCACCTCGGTTTCCAACATACCGGTTTCCAACATACCGCAGATGGCCCCGGCCGCGGTGGCAAACACCTGACGGCTGATTCGGTTGATCCCCAGCACGTCGACGATGCTGGGGATCATCACGATGTCTTTCACGCCCACGTAACCTGACACATCGGTCCCGGCCACCGTGGAGACCATCACCTTGGGCACGCCCAACGGGAGCGTTTTCATCGCGGCACAAGCGACCGAGGTTCCCCCGCCGCCACCCAAGGCCATGATCCCGTCAAACTTTTTTTCGGCGTAGAGTTTCGGCGTCAGTACGACCGCACCCCGGCTCATGGCGGCCACGCCTTCACCGCGATCCTTTTTCTCGACCAGTTGGGCTAAATCGGCGCCGGCGGCCCGGGCGACTTCCTCTCGGGAGATATCGGGCTCAATCTGGGGCGATCCGAGCACACCCACATCGATCAGCAACGTACGATGTCCGCGGCTTTCGATGCACTTTTTCACAAAACCGTATTCGGCGCCCTTGGTGTCCAGGGATCCCAACAACGCGATCGTCTTGGCCATGGCCGTTGCTCCTTGCGTGGCGAAGGACGAAGTGTAGTTGCCATAAAGTGTAACAGTCGCGGGATCAGAACGCAACCCCCGGGATACGACGGGGCACCCTACGCATTCCCAAGCGAGTTTCCCCTTACCACCATGCCAGCATCGTGGCTAGGCGATTGGCGAAGATCAGGCTGCCGATGATCGATGCGCCGATCGAAGCGACCAGCACGGCCGCGCTGCTGATGTTCAGTGCGGTGGCGATGTGGGGGTTCAGTTCGTCGGTAATCGCTCGGGCCATCGATTCCAAGGCACTGTTGAACATTTCGGCGCACAGCACGAGCGTGATGCACAGCAACAAGAGGCACCATTCGCTTTGCGCGTCGATCTTCAGCACGCCGCCGGCGAGGATCACCAAACCGGCGCAGAAGAAGTGCACGAAGAAGCTGCTCTGACCCCGCACGCCGTCTTTCATGCCGCGAAATGCGTCGCTGAACTTCTCCGCCCAACTTCGGCCTCGAAACGATTCGTTGTCGAGCATGGCTAACACCGCGTGAGTGATGATGAAAGGGCCGCCGTGCCGGCGACCGCTAAACGTAACTGCGTACTGCTTACTGCCCACTACTCCAATCCGAAGGCGCCGGCCACCGGTATCCTCGCGCCGCCGGCACGCCCGAGTCGTCCCATGGGGAGGAATCGCGGCTCGATGGAGAGTTGCACGCCCACGTTATCGCGGGCGGCGTCGACCGTAAACCCGGCGCTGACCAACAGCGACTCGCCGATCCGCGTGATCGAGAATCGCTGCCCGATGTTTCCTTTGCCGCTGATGTCGAACGAGGTGCCGAAGGTGGTGAGCCATTTCGGGCTCATCTTATAGCTGTACGAGGTGGAAAGGATTCGTCGGCTGACCGGTCCTTCCAGTACGCGCAGCCCGACATAAAGCCGCCCGCGCGGCGGCCGGCTGAGGAACGCGCCGACGGATAGCAATTGTTGTCCGTCGGGGAAGAAATCGAACAGCCCGTCCGAGAGCAGTGTGAGCCGGTCGCCCACATGCCAGCGGAAATCATAGTCCAGCAGTCCGATGGGTTCGCCGAAGTTGTCGTCTTCGTTGTCGGGGAACCATGTGGCGTTGGTATCCAGGACGATCCAATCGAGGATGCGTCGGTTGCCGGGCATGCCGCGTTTGGTTTGCCAACGATGCCGCATTCCCATTCGCACAGCCATCATGTCGTCGGCCACTTCCGTACTCGGCGAAGTCACCCAGCCACCCAGCCCGGTCCGCAAAGCGTAAGAGCGCGAGTCGAACTGCGACGGGATCGGCGGGCCGCCAAACGTCGAGGTCGACAATCGGCGACGGAACGCTTCAACAGAGTCGTCGTCCAACGGATCATAGAGCGGGAAAAGCCGCATGTCGCGATTCGATTCGGCCATCGACAACTCGGCGTCGAACACCACTTTATGGGCCAACCCGTGTACATTCCACCGCGAGTTCTCGACCCAAGGATTCACGGTCCATATAGGCATGCTGGCCCGCATCCCGACCTGCCAATAGAACCGCTGGATGTCGTCGCCGGTGAGGTCCTCGCCCCAATGGCCCAACTCACCCAATGCATAAGGCACCGCCTTGACCGGCCCCAGTTGAAGCGGCCAATCGATCTCCTGACGCGTAACCAGACGCTCGCCTTGCGTGTCGGCGATCTCCCAAGCCAACGGACTCCACGGCCTGTCTTTCGGGCTGATCGGCGCATCGGCCGTTTTGTATCGGGCGTAACCGACGCTGGAGTGCTCGTACCACGTGAACACGTCGTTGAATACCGACTGGCCTAGCTGAAAGTGATCGGCCCGCGGCAGCCAGTCGGTCTGCGTGAAGAAGTCGTTCACTCGCAAGTCGCTCGACACGCTGAACGAGATGTTATCGCGTGTCCGTTTGAGTTCCACTCCGGTGGTCTGATCCTTCAGTTCGTCCCATTCGCGTTCGTAGTATTCCTCGAGGAAGTTCCGGTCGCTGATCCAGCCCAGTTCGCCGGTAAGCCGTAAATCACCCGGCAACTGTTGGCGATGTTGCCAGAAGAGCCGGTAGCGGTAATCTTCCTCGGGCACAAGCCTCCTGCGACCCTGGCCAAGGTTGTCCAAGCCTTTGTCCTTGACTGCCCAGTAGTCGATCAAACCGGACGTTGGACCGGGAAGCCTCAGGAACCCGTCGCGGTTGTACAAGAACGTCGTGCCATGGCCAAGCCCGCGGTCGCCCAGATAATCCAAGCTCAGATCCCAATCGGTTCCGGCCGGCGGATTGCGAATCCCGAACAGTTCGTACGCATCCCACGTGGTCAAGAGTTGGGGACCGTAAACCCGATCCTTCTTGATCCGCACGCCGCGGATGTAGAACGTCGGATCGGTCAGATCGGTGGCCAAAATGGGCCAATAGAAAATGGGGACTTCGCCGAGAAACAAGAAGCTATTCCGCGAGGTGGCCAGTCGCTGATGGTGGATTACCTGCTCGCCCGTCTGCGGGTCGATAATCGGCTGGCCGCTGAACGGCTCGACGGCCGGACTCTGAAGATCTTCGAAGTAGACCTCGGATGCCTGCATGCGATAGCCGGGTCGCCCCATGCGGCTGGACGTAATGAACGAATTCTGGGCAAGGTATCGCCCTTGGCCCGTCTGCTGCAACACGTCGGCCCGAAGCCGCAACATCCCTTCATACTGCGGCACGGGCGTGAGTAGCTCCGCGTCCAACACCCTGCCCGTCTTATTAGTCAAATCGTAATACATCCGGCTGGCGTAGATCACGCGATCTTCTTGCCGGAAGACGATGTTCCCTTCCATGTAGATTTCCAACGGCGTTTCGCTGCTTTGCAGCGTCTGGCCGGTCGTGTCGGGTTCCTGCCGCCCGACGGTCCAAACAACCAACCGGTCGGCCGAAATATCCAGCACGCCGAACTCGCCCGCAGTGTGCACCATCATGGTCACCCCGCCGTCGACTACGCCCGTCCAAAGGTTGCTATTGGGATCGGGATCCCATCGGGCTTGGACCGGCGTGTTGCTCCGCGGAAAGATTTCGACCCGACGGGTACCCAACGGCATGGCCTCACCCGGCTCGACCTCTTCTTCGAATTGCGTGCGACGAATCGCACCGCTTGAATCCGGACGACGTCGTTTCATGCCGGTTAAGTAGATCGCCGGCTTGACGTCCGGCTCGCCAGCCACTTGCGATGCGTAAACGCGAATCGTGTCGCGCGTTTCAAAGCTGCCAAACCACGTCTGGTCGGTCAGCTTCAGGCCCGCGTCCGGCGAGTCGGGCTGGATCACTACGTCGCCTTCCAGGTAGGCGGTGACTTTGCTCTGCTGGGAGGTGGCGGCCGCATGTTCGATCCACAAGACGGCCTGCCGAGCACGAGCCGATCCTGCACCTTGATGGATCCGGCAATCGCCTTGCAGGACCCAGACTTCCTGGTCGCCTTGACGCCAATGATTGGCTGCCTGGGCCGATACCATGATCGGATGATGCGCTGCCGCTTGCGGTAACTTGACCTGGGCTTCGACCCGAGTGGGTGCTCGCATGGTCGCCACGCATACGATCAGACCCAAGAGAAAGCGCGCACCATAAGCGGACGTGCGCAGGTCTCGTACCGCGCACCTCAAGCCGGCCGTACTGCAGGGCAAGTGGCGTGTTAGCAGAATAGCATCCTTGCTCACCCGGTCGCCTTACGTCGGCGAGTCGGGCCCGAGCCGTAAACTGAAGTCCGATCAGTCGTTACGTGAAAAGTCGCCCACCGAGGGCGGGCCAGATTATAGGCAGGCGGGCCCTCTGGATCAAGGTGGGTTAGCCGCCGACAGGTATGACGTAAGTGCCTATGGGTCAAGTGGTTGCGTCACGAAGCGCGTAAACGTTCGTCGAACCCGTTTGTACCTCTATCGCCAAAGCCCATCCGGAGCGCGTACTATGCCTGGCTCGGGCGGCTACGGCTGCGGGAAACCAAGCCAATAATAGTCGCGCAGAGACGCTCAGGAGAGATAATGGAAACGCCGCGTCTTCGCGCGAGATACTTTTCCCCTTTTTCCTTACGCACAACTCCCCCCAATCGGCCGGTGGAATTCGTAACAATCTTCATGTTCGTTGCGATCTGACGCCGATAAATCCCAATGTGGCGAATAGTTCGCCCAAACTGTCCTGCTGTGCGCCGAATTGGGGGGGCCATGCTGGTCATCGTTAGCGATTTGCACCTGAACGACGGGTCGACCGGCCAAACGATCTCGCCGGGAGCGTTTACCATCTTCGCCCGACGGCTCGAAGAACTGGCCGAGGCCGCCTCGTGGCGGACCGACGGAACCTATCGGCCGATCGAATGCGTCGATCTGGTCCTGCTGGGCGATGTGCTCGACCCGATGCGATCCGCCCAATGGCTTGCCCGACCCAACGTTCGACCCTGGGGCAATCCCCACGCCCCGGAATTAGTTAGCCAAATTGCCCACATTACCGGCAATATCCTCGATCGCAACGAGGACTCGCTGGCCGTGCTGCGGAACTTGGCTTCCGACGGCGGGCTGTTGATTCCGCCCCAGTTGCGACGCGCTCAGCCGGCTCAAGACGCCGACCGTCAGTCGGTGCCCGTGCATATTCATTATATGGTGGGCAACCACGATTGGTTCTATCACCTGCCGGGACCCAACTACAACGCCATACGGCAGGAGTTGATCGAACGGATGGGACTGGCCAATCGGGCCAACCGGCCGTTTCCGCACGAGATCAGCGAGAGCGACGAGTTGCTGCGGGTGATGCGTCGTCACAAGGTGGCCGCACGACATGGCGACGTCTTCGATCCGCTGAACTTCGACGGCGATCGCGACACGGCCAGCCTGGGCGACGTGATCGTGATCGAGTTGGTCAACCGCTTTGCCGCCGAGATCGAGACCAAGCTGGGCGGCGAACTGCCCGCCACGACAATCGCCGGGCTTCGCGAACTGGACAACGTGCGGCCCTTGT
>CAYYOX010000352.1:0-7412 GCA_964473065.1 uncultured Planctomycetaceae bacterium
GTCAAGCTCCGCCTTCACTCCTCAATAACTGACCGCAAAGCTGTGAACGGTTACGCCCGTGGACCATCGACGACAACGCGGTTGCGCCTGACAAGGTGGCCCTGCTGCCGGGAGAGCCGGCTTCGTTTGCCAACTATACCAGCTACATCCGCGGCATCAACGGGGTTATGGTCGACATCGCCGATCTGGCCATCACGGTTACCGATGCGGATATCCTGTTTCGGGTCGGCAACGACGCCGATCCGGCCTCCTGGAGTCCGGTTGCCGCCGCACCATACATGGATGTTCGACCCGGCGCGGGAATCGACGGATCCACGCGCGTGACGATCATCTTCGACGATTACCTGATCCGCAACCAGTGGCTCGAAGTGACCCCTGTTGTCGACACTCAACACGGGCTTGCCCCAAGCAGACGTCTTCTACTTCGGCAACGCGGTCGCAGAAACGGGCAACTCGATCATGGACGCTACGGTCGACGCGGTGGATGTTACCGACACTCGCAACAATCCGCAGCCGTTCTTCGACCCGGCGACAATCGATAACCGCTACGACTTCAACCGCGATCTGAGGGTGAATGCGTTGGACACGCTGATTGCCCGAAACTATCAGTCCCAGGCCGCCGGCGCCCTGACGCTCCTGAATCAAACCTCCCCGATCCTCATTACCGAGGCCAATACGGGGACTCCCGATGCGATCACGATTCAGAATATCTCGGGTGACACGCTTACCACGGCGGGTTGGATTGTCGCGGCCAATGACGCAAAAGGCCGCAATATCAACGCCGTGCACCAGCCGGCGTGGGAACTTCCCGATTCGATGGCTACCGACGAAATACTCTACCGGCCCGATGTTGCGGGAGACAATATCTTCTGGCAAACCGCCGACGTAGGCTGGGTGATGATCCTCAACAATCAAGGCAGAGTCCTCGATTTTGTAGTCTGGGGATACGACGCGGATCAACTCGCTTCGCTGCAATTAAACGTCGGCGGGTTTACGGGCATCCAAGTGGGAGCCGCCTGGGGCGGGCTTCCCGTTTCGAACGTCGCGGCCGCCACGCCCGTTCTCCGACGTGTCGGTGAGACGGATCATGACAACGCCACCGATTGGACGTTCGACGCCCTGGCAGCCAAGATCGAGTGGCTATACGAGTTCGGCCAGCCGGGAAAGAAGGACCGGCAACTCTCCCGAGGCCGGCCGGCGGCCCAGGCCGTCGACAGACTATTGGCTACCGCCAGGCCGTGAATCCGAAGTCCAAACGTTTAGCCGTCGCCGGCACGGCGATGAGACGTTTAGCCGTCGCCGGCACGGCGATGAGATTGGAGGCCTAGCCCTCACCGCCGTACCGGCGGCGGCTAAACGAATTCTTAATGAAGAATCCCCGCTTTACGGGCGCATGGCGCGGTCGACCAGGTCGCGGTCGAAGTAGTTGATCGACATGCCGGCGTCGACGATGATCCGCTGGGCGTTGATGCCGCTGGATCGGGGACTCAACAGGAACGCGGCCGCATGGGCCGCCTCTTCGGTCGCGACCGCCTGCTTGCGCGGGATCACCTGCTCGGCGTAGAGATAGGCGTCGACATAGCCGGGAATCCCCGCCGAGGCGGACGTTTTCAACAGACTCGGGGCCACCGCGTTGAAACGGATGCGGGAGAACCCGCTGAACGACTTGGCCAGGAAGGCTAACGAAGAATCCAACGCCGCCTTGATCGGCCCCATGTAGCCATAGTTCTCGCTGGCCATCCGAGTCGTCGAGATGGAAATCGTCACGACCGAGGCGTCCGGATCCAGCAGATCCTTCAGGGCGTTGGACACGGCCACCAGCGAAAAGCACGAGATGTCGACCGCCTGCAAGAACGCCTTGCGCGACGTCTCGTGGAACGGCTTGATGCCCTCGGAGTAGTCGGCAAACGCGATCGAGTGGACCAGCCCATGGAACTTCTCACCCCGGGCCGAAAGCTCCCCGGCCAACCGATCGATCTGCTCCTGTTGCTCGACATCGCACGTATAGACATCAGCCCCGGCCAGCAGCTTGGCCGTACTCTCCCGCGCCGCTTCATCCTGGACGACATAAACGCACCGCGCGCCCGCCTCGGTAAGCACCCGAGCAATATGCCAAGCAACGCTCTTGCGATTGGCCACGCCCAGGATAAGGATCGATTTGTCGGCGAGCTGGAGGAAGTTCATAAAGCAGTGGATAGTGGTTGGTGGATAGTGGTTGGTGGATAGTGGTTGGTGGATAGTGGTTGGTGGTTGGTGGACAGTGGTTGGTTTTCAGTTGAAGGCATCCAGTGGCTCTTAACTACCCACTACCCACTATCCACTGCTTTTTGGCATCTCCGCGGCTGTGCAGGCGAACTCGAAACGGACGGCTACCTTGCCTTCTACGGTGACCTTGGCCTTGAGGAAGAAGGCGTTGGCTAGCCGTTCGTTCAGATCGATTTCCATTTGGATCGTCTCCTTGGGCCGGACGATGCGTTTAAAGCGAACGTTGTTCATTCGCGTGGCCACGGGCACCTTGCCTTCGATGTCGGTCATGTGTTTTGTGAGCAGGATGGCCCCGCATTGCATGGCCGCCTCGCACAGCAACACACCCGGCACGAGCGGAAAGTTGGGATAATGGCCGACGAAGAATTCCTCCTCGCCGGTGAAGACCTTGGTGCAAACGATGCGAGATTCGGTCCACTCGACGATCTCGTCGACCAACAGGAACGGATCTCGGTGGGGGATGGCGTTAAGGATTTGCTCGCGGGTCATGGTTCGTCTTTCGTTGGGGTTACGGAAGCGTTGTTCATCAGGAAGGCATCAACGTCGTTGGCCACGATCACGCCATAGTTGACCGCACCGAGCCAACCCGACATGATAATACCCACGCTGCCGGCATGATAGAGCCCGGCGATCTGCTCGTGCAACGCCCGGCTAACGGCCAGCCCCTCGAACTTCGTGCCGAAGCTGGCGCCGCTGAGGTGTTTCGTGTAGCGCTCGAAGGTCAGCGGCGTGGAGCATTCGACGCAGTCGAGTTTTCGGCGGATCTCGGGCACGTACTTCGAGACGGCCTCCAAGGTGGTCTCGACCAGGTCCTGCTTGCCCGCCAGGTAATCCGCTTCGGACAAGTCGGCCCAGTCGGCGTAATTGGCGTTCGTGCTGGCGACAACCAGGCAACGGTTCTTCTCGGGCCGGGTCCTTGGGTAGTAGAAAGAATAGGTGCGGCTGGTAACATCGCGACTAAGCAGCGCCTGCGTGTCGAACTTCGGCGCAGTCGACGTGAACAGCAGATCGCCGCAACTCTCGTCGATCATTTCGTCCGGTTTCAGGGCCATATAAACCTGCGTACTGGAATTGTTCAACCGCACGGCCCGGGCCTCTTCCAGGAAATCCTTCTCCCACGGCTCCTCGCCGACCAGCCCGAAGATGGTGCCCTTCAGGTTGGCGTTGGAGACGACGGCCCGCGTCTTGATCGTGCGTCCGTTGACCGTCACGGCCCAGACGCGTCGCCGGTCGACGTGGATCTTCTCGGCATTGCAGCAGATCCGCACGTCGACGCCGTTGTCGGTCAGTTGGTGCCGCATCAGCTTGATCAGCCGATCGGTCCCGCCCTGAAACGTAAAGACGCCCTTCGACATGAAATTGGAAAAGACAATGCCGTATGTCAAGGCGGGGTCTTCCAGCGTCGACCCGTTGGCATAAGTGATCGGCTCCATCAGCAACCGCACCACATCGTCACGGCCGGGGAAGAACCGCTCGAACAGCTCGCGGGTCGTGACCGCCTGATCGTCGTAGAAGTTCATCTTCCGGGCGGCGTCGAAGAAAGCGTCAACCGTCTCGGCCGGCACCCGAAACTGCTCGGTCAGCAGCCGGGTGAAATCCTGGCGACTGAACGTGGTGCTGAGCGAGAACATGGGGTTGTCGAAACGGATATTTTCCAGTTGCACGATCGAGTCGGAAATCTCGCGGCTCCAATAGCGGCGGCAACTCTTGATCATGCCGACCGGGAACCCGTGCAGCGAGACGTCGAAGATATGCCCTCCGGGACGTCGAAACCATGTGGCCAACCCGCCCAGCTTGTTGTGATGTTCTAATAGCAGCACCGAGTGGCCGGCTCGGGCCAGCGTGTTGGCCGCCGTCATGCCGGCCAGGCCGGAGCCGATGATGATCACGTCGTATTGGTCGGCGGCGCCTTCGAGGAAGTCTTTGGGCATGGTATGGTGCTTTGCAAAGCCGCGAGCGGCTAGTCGTCCTTGAGGAAATACCGGTTAGCGATGCTGATTCCGCTGACGATCGACCCCACGATGCCGACCATGCCTTGATCCGTGCCGAAGATGTGCAGTGCGTCCAGGCGCGTACGCCGGTGGTCGTGGTGGCGGGGCGTCCCGTAGAGGGCGCCCGTGTCGCGGCCCGTATAGCGGCGGACGGTCGTCGGTGTGAACATGTCGGCCTCGATCACGTGGCCGCGAAAATCGGGCACGAATCGCACGGCCGACTCGGCGATCCGGTCGTACCAACGAAGCTTCTCGATACGATAGGCGTCCTGGTCGAGCCCCGCCCAACGTTCATAGTCGGCCAAGGCCGTGATCCGGATCATACCCTCGGCCGGCGGATCGTCGTAGACGAAATTGTTCGGCGAACAGATCACGCCGCTGCGCAGGTCGACCAGCGCATTGGGCCGATTGTATTGGAACTCATGCGCGTCGTTGAAAAACACGATGGTCCGATCGTGACCCAGCGACTTCGGCAGCACGTCGAGCACGGAAATCGTCTCGACAAACGCAAGCTGGCCCACGCTGGACTTAGTGGGATCGATCTCTTGGTCGCACAGTCGCATCGTCTCGGGCCAACCGGCCGAGGAGAGTATGCGGCGGCCTTGCAGTTCGGTTCCGTCTTCGAGGATCACTTTGCTGACCACCCCATCCTTGGCGACAATTTGGCGGACGCCGGCCCGAAGTCGCAGTTCGCCGCCGAGCCCCTTGAACTTGCCGACCAGCTTCTTCAGGATCAGCCGGACGCCGTTGACCGGTCGGGCGAAGCCTTCGAGGAAGATCGAGCGAAACATGACGCAAAACTGGTCAAAATCCATGTCGTGTACCCGGGCGCCGCCGTAGAATAACAGTGGGCAAAAGATCATCTCGATCAGCAACGGGTCGTCGATGTACCTGGCCACCGCCTTGCGGGCCGAGCCCTGTTGGCCCGCCGCGCCCAACTGGTCGTAGTCGCACAGGTCGCCCACCAGTCGGCGGAAGTTGTCGATCTCGCGGGGGAAGTGCTCGCGGACCTCGGCCTCGAAGAGCTCGAATTCGTTGGAAAACTTCAGGGTCACCTCGGGAAAGGCGATGGCTGAACCGAGCTGCGGGGCCAGTGCGAGTTCGTCCCAGGCGAGGCGCAATTGGCGCAGCAACCGGGCCAAGGGTCCGCGGCGGGTCCCCTTAGGCACGTAGTTGGTCATGGCATGTAGCCCGACATCGAACTCGCGCCCCCGGTGACGATAAAACGAGTTCAACCCGCCGATCGTGTTGTGGCGCTCGAGGATACAGACGCGTTGATCGAAATGAGCCAAGCGAATCCCGGCCGCCAGCCCCGACATCCCAGCTCCGATGATGATCGCGTCGTACATGGCGGGTTACTTCCGAACGGCAGAAGGGGAATGACCAATTATCAATGTTCAATGAACAAGATAGCTTGGCATTGGACATTGGTCATTGAACATTGGTCATTCCTTCTACTTCGACATATCCTTCATCAGCGGCTCGAGGTACTTGACCGTGCTACCCATGCTGGCCAGTTCGAGATAGTCTTCCTCGGGAATCTGCACGCGATATCGCTTGCGAAGTTCCATCACGATGTCGAGGAAGTCCATGCTGTCCAGTTCGAGTTGGTCGCGGAAGGCGACGTCTTCTTTCAGGTCGCTCAGATCTTCGTCGGGGGTGATGTCGGCAAGGATCTCGAGTACCGCTTCGTTGATTTCGGCAGCAGTCATGCTGTTTTGCTCCGTGTTTTCTAAATCCGTTTGACGATGACTACTGAGTTAATTCCCAGCATTCCAAATGAGTTGTTCAAGATCAATTCGACCGAACCGGTCTCGCGCGGTTGGTTAGCCACCAGGCCCGGCAGGTCGCACTCCGGATCGACGTGATCCAGATTGATAGTCGCATGGCAAACACCGTCGCCGAACGCCGGCAGATTACCGGCCAGTTCCAACACGCCGGCCGCACCCATGGCGTGCCCGATGAAACTCTTGGCGTTGTTGAACAGCGTATGCTCGTTGTCTTTCCAAACGTCACGCAGCGCGGTGGCCTCTTGGATGTCGCCGCTGGCGGTGCCCGTGGCGTGCGTGCTGACGATGTCGATGTCCCGGGCGTTCAACTGTGCACGCTTCAGCGCCAGCCGAATGCACTCGGCCTGGCGCTCGGGATGGGGCAGGACGAAATCGCTGGCGTCGCTGTTCATGGCATGCCCGACGATCTCGCCGTAGATCTTCGCACCCCGCCGCTTGGCGTCGGAGAGTCGCTCCAGCACCGTCATGCAGCCGCCCTCGGCCACGACGATGCCGCTGCGATCGGCGTCGAACGGTCGCGAGGCCTTGGCCGGGTCGTCGTGTCGGGCCAGAGCGCCTTGGCTGTTGAAACTGGCGAAGATGCCGAACGTGTGGATACTCTCCGACACGCCGCCAGCCAATGCCACGTCGCACTCTCCCAGCCGCAGCATCTGCATGCCTTGGATCAACCCGGCATTGCCGGCAGCGCACGCGGCCCCCAGCGTGTAATGGGGACCCGTGATGCCCAGGTTCAGCGTGATTTCGCCGGCCGGATTGTTGGCCACGGTCCGCGGATTGTGGTGATGCGACCAGTATTGGGTATCGTAGTCGAAGCCCTTGATCTGATAGATCTCGTTCTCCGTCTCGACGTTGCCGTGCTCGGTCACGCCCACGTAGATACCCACGGTCGACCGATCGACGTTGTCCCAATCGAGGCCCGAGTCGACGATCGCCTCGTTGGCACAATAAATAGCGAGGCTGCCGGCCCGGGTGCCGCGTCGGACTTCCTTGCGGCGCTGATAGCGTAGCTCGTCGAAATCGCAGACCCCGGCCACCGTTTTGCCAAAGTATCGAGTTTCGTACTCGACCACGCCGCTTTGTCCATTGAGCAGATTCTGGCGATACTCGCCCAGCGAGTTGCCATTGGGCGCAGTCAGGCCCATGCCTGTGATAACGATTCGGTCGTGGTCCGGTCGCCCTGCGATCATCTGGAAACATCCGAGGAAAATGTCAAACCCATCAGGTTAGCAATTTGCCGGAGAATATCAAGCCGTCCTGCGCATTGGCTCACCCACTATCGGGGGCCAAGTGATCCCATATGGACGGTGGGTGCCCCGCTCACGCTTTTGTATGCATGTTTCCCGTTCGTTGGGGCATGGCCACGCCA
>CAYYOX010000353.1:0-7407 GCA_964473065.1 uncultured Planctomycetaceae bacterium
TCTGCTTGATGCCGCCGGCCAACTCGTCGATGGCCTCGTCGCCTTCGACCTTGACCTGTTGCGTGAGGTCACCTTCGGCGGCCGCACTGACGACCTCCAGGAGTCCGTCGACCTTGCCGCGCAGGATCTCGGCCCGCTGGCGTTCCTCTTCGGCCCGTTGACGTTCTTCGTCGACCTGCTCCTGCCGGCGTCGCTGCTCGGCTTCGGCCAGTTGGCGCTGCTTCTCGGCCTCTTCCTCCTTGCGTTTCTGCTCGATCTCGGCGGCCTCGCGTTCTTGCGCAGCCCGTTCGGCTTGGGCCTGCTTCTCGCGATCGGCGGCGTCCTTGACATCTTGCATGGCCTTGGCCGTTGCATCGATGGCCGTGTTCAGCGAGACGGACATCCGCCCCAATTCATCATTTCTTGTGACGTTAGACTTTTGGCTGTAATCGCCGCCGGCCACGATATCGAGTACATCCGCGACTTGCCTAACGGGAAGCGTGATCGATCGGGTAACCCACCACGCAATCGCGATCGAAAAGACCACGAGGACGATCCCGGCGATAACGCCCATCTGGGTGGCGGTAGCGGCCCCGGTTACGATTGCGGTCATGGCCGAGTTCAGTTCGTTAGTCTGGTCTTCTACGAACGCGCCCATCGCGTTGGTTATTTGTTCGGCATAGGGGTCGAACTTCTCCATGAACGGATTACCGCCCTGCGGACCATCCTTGATATAGGCCGCGGCCATCTGTTTCCCCATCTCATAATAGCCGTCAAAGTCTTTTTCGAGCGTGGTCAGGCTCGCCAAGGACTCTTGGTCGTTTTCCTTGGTGTACATTTCTCGGAACTCTTCGAGTCCTTGCTTGAAATGCGTGGCGTTTGTTTCTGCTTGTTCAAAGCCGTCATTCAGGCCGTCCTGCCCGCGAGTGGCAGAAATGTCGGTCAGCCACTGTTGCACCTGAACGGCGTAGAACTGCATGTCCTTTGCCTTCAGAGCAAATACGGCTGTCTCTTCTTGCACAAGCTGGGCTTGCGTTTTGGCCTGGTTGGAATAGAACCAGTTCAGCGTCACAATCCCCACGAGGCCTGCACAAACGACAAAGAAACCCAACCCCAATCTCTTCCCAATAGTAAATCTCATACTAACCTCTCTCTGAAAGTGTCCACGATAAGCCCCTTCGGGCACATTTACTTCTCGAAGATTCCACTCGCTCTGATACAACGACCCGATGTGGGCGCCATCTGCTCGGAAAGCTTCACGCCTTCCTTGGGGCGCTGGGTCTGGCTAGGGAATCGCCTGAGAAGCCTTTGCGAAAACATAGGTTATCTCAAAGGGAAAGTAGGTGAATTATCGCGATAGGCAGGAAAAATACGTCCGAAACATAAGCATAGGCATATTGTCGCCAATTAAGGCCCAAACGATTCGGGAAGTAGGGGTTGCACGGAATGTGCGAGCCTCAGTCGACTTGAAGAGGTCTGTAGTTTGGCTGGGCTCAACCGCCGGCCGTCAACTCGTCAGACGCCTTCGTCCGTGTCATCCAGGGCAGCAGTAGCAGGCAGAGCAATCCTAGGGCGGCGTCTAGGGTGAAGGTGATGGGGTAGCCGAGCCGCTCGACGCACTCGCCTTGCCAGGCCATGCTGTAAGAGATCGTCAAGTTGACCAGCGACATGTAGGCCGTGAACTGCGTGGCCGCTACGGCCGGCGTGGTGAGGTCCATGAACAGAGCCGTTCGCGTACCGTACATCAGCCCGTTGAAAAGGTAGAAGCCCAACGAGGCTGTCCAGAAAACAACCACCAGACCCTCGGGCAAGGCGGTCGCGTCGGCCAACTTGGGATCGATCGGCATGATCCAGCCGAGTCGGTCCATCATCACCGCCAGATAGATGGTCGGAATGATCGTGCCGAGGCAATACAGGGCCAGCATTTTGCGACGGCCGAAAACGTCGGACAACAGGCCCCCGATCACGCACCCGACAATCCAGACTATGCCAGTGACGGACATCAGGTGGGCAATCTGCGTTTTGTCGAACCCCAGCTCGACGGCCAGATTGGTTTGCAACGGCGTGGAGAGTGCATGGGCGCCGACCGGCAGCAGGGCGAAGATCATCCCCAGCAAGGCCGCCCGAGTGCCGAACAGGGCCCTAACCGCATCCGACACATAACGGCCAATCTCTTCGGTGACGCGCGCCACGTCCGACCCGTCTTCTGGCTTTGCTTCCCTCTTGGTTCGCGGTTCTTTCAATCGCAACGAAACCAGCACGGTGATCAACAAGATACACCCGGCGACGAACAGGAAGGTCGACTTGAAAGCGACCTCCCCGGGAAAGTAATTCGAGAGGAAGCCGGCCAGATACAGCGAGCCGGCCCCGCCGATGAGGGCGCCAAGATGGGCCCCGCCGAACATCAGCCCGTTGGCCAGTCCGCGCTCTTCCTCTTTCAACATGCCGCAGGCCAAGGCGTCGATGGCCACGTCCTGCGTGGCGGAGAAGATGTTGTGGATCAGCAGGATGCCCGTGAACAGCATGATCTGGGCATTGAAGTCGATCGGCAAGGCCGCCAGTAGCGTGAGGACCATCATGCTTTGGGCCGCCACGATCCACACTCGCCGCCGCCCGAGTCGGTCGACATAGAAGACGTCGACCACCGGCCCGATGGCCCATTTCCAGGCCCAAGGCAAGAGGATGATCGCCACGAACCAGTTGACGTTCGCCGGACTGACGCCTTGGCTGCGCATTTCGGTAGCCACGGCCACGGTAGCGAACCCGTGCGGCAGGCCCTCGCTCATGTAGAGAAAGAAGAACGTCAACAGACGCCCAACTTTCGATTTCAGCAGTACAGATGATGACATACCCATAAAGCGATCGCGCCACGTCTATAAAGCCGCGACCGCTGGTCGCGCCCACATCGAAGCAACTAACCACGATTATAAACGGTTTCACCGGCCATGAATACCGACTCGGCTCCTGAAAAAGTCCGTTCAGCCACCCCGGCCACGCGGTGTTAGACGGCTAACCCGGCGTGGCCGCCTGGGGCTAAACGATTATTCAGACACTTTCGGCAGCCGGCTCAAGAAACCCGGCTGGAGTGCGGCACGGACTTGCCGTGTGGCGAGTGGGCGGTCGGCATGGGGATGACTTCCTCGTGCCGGGCGGCTTTTCGGGGCCCCTTCTTCGACAGCCGGTCGGCCAGTCTTTTTCTCCGGGCACGGGTGTCGAAGAAGCGACCGATCGGGCTGGAGAGCACCGCCGGCAGGAAGATCAGGTCGCCGATCAACGCCGCTACCAACAGCAGCAGCATCAGCACGCCGAAGCGCTGGGTCGGCGTGAACGTGCTGAAGGCAAACACCGAGAGACCCAGCCCGCCGATCAGCGTGGTCTGGGTCATGGCCGTCCCGCAGCGTTCGTAGGCCAGCATGACGGCCCCTTTGCGATCGTGCCCTTTATCCAACCCGCGACGGAACCACGTGAGGAAATGGATCGTATCATCCACGGCCACGCCCAAGGCCACGCTGGCGGTCATCATGGTTCCCACATCGACGACGATCCCCAGCCAACCCATGGCCCCGAAGATGATCACCACGGGAAAAAGGTTTGGCACCATCGACATCAGCCCGGCGGTCGGACTGCGCAGCACGAGGATCATCACCAGGGCAATCAGCCCAAAGGCCCACATCAGGCTCTCGTTCAGCCCTTCCAGCAACTCGTGTTGGGCCTTGTAGACCAGCGGGAGCAGCCCGGTGTAGACCACGTCGATTCCTTCGATCGGTTCGACGCCGTCGGCCAAGTCCTTCTCGGACAGCTTGCGGTAATCGTCGTCGAGGACCTTCTCGACTTTCTCTTTGATCGTGTGGACGAACACGCTGTAGTCCAAATCGGTCAGCGCCCAGACTCGCGCACTAACGCGCCAAAGCTCGGTGCCGTGGGTGCTCTCCCACTCGCGAATCTTCTCGTCGATCTCGACGGCACTTGCCAGATCGATTCCCTTGATCAGGGCAAGGTCGGGGTGTTGACGGATGGCCGCCAAGGAATCGATTTGCCTGGCCCTGAGCCGATTGGCCAGCTTACCGGGAATTCCCAGTTCGTCGAGGGTCGCGTCGCCGTCGACGGTCAGGTACTCGCGGAAACTACTACGGTGCTCATTCAGGTATTTGCTGATCACGCTGTCGCGCACATCGTAGTTGAACCGGAATTTGGCCGTGCTGGCCGTGTTTCCGATCAGCGGGGCGAACGTGGCGGCCGAGAGCGCGCCGCCCACATCGTCCAGTTGCCCCTCGACGGCGTGCTCGACGTCCCGAGCCATCCGCATCCGCTGGACCATGTTCAGCCGACACTTCGAGTTGTCCACGCGGATGATCACTTCCATCGGGACCAGCGGGCCAAGGTGCTCCTCCAGCCAGGCATAGTCGTGCAGGATTCGCGCGTCCGGATCGAAGAGCTTCATCAGCTTGACCGACGGCTTCTGCCACGTCAGCCCGATCGCGACAAAGAGCATCAAAGCCAGGCAACTGGTCCCGACCGCGATGTTGTGCTTGATGACGAATCGCCCCACCATGTTCCAGAAGTCGGCAATGGTCGCTTTCTTGACCGTTTCCGGTCGATTCTTCGCACCGCCGGGCAGATGCTCGCGCGAGGGGAAGTAATGCAGGCAGGCGGGCAGGAACAAGAACAGCAGTAGCAACGTGCCCAACACGCCCCAGGCCGAGTAGATCCCGAACTTGCTGATGGGAATCAGTTGGCTGGCCAGCAGTGAGCCCAACCCCAAGGCCGTGGTCAACGCCGCCAAGGCGCAAGGGATCATGCCATGGGCCAAAGCCCGTTCAGGCGCGCGATCCAACCCGTGCTCGCGCACGGCGTCGTGATAGTAGTTCACAATATGCACGGCGCCCGAGATGGCCAGGACATAGACCAACGAGGGCATCGAGAGCAAAATCGCATCGCACGTCCCATAGGTCGCGGCGATCCGATACTGTCCGATCAAGTGGGCGATCAGCCCCGTCCAATAGACGGACGCCAGCCCCAATCCGGCGGCCAATAGCGCAATGAAGAAGACCAGGAAGGTCAGCCGCAGACTTCGGAAACAGAACCACGAGATCACCAACCCGACCACGGCCGAAAGCCCGGCCAGGCGGAATAGGGTCCGCTCGCCCTCGATGTCGATGGCCACATTGTCGACCGGCGGGCCGCCCATGTGGAGATCCTTCTCCGCGATCGCGCAGTCGTCGACCGCAATCTGCCGGATCTGCGCCAGCGACGCGCGGAGATTCTTCCCCTTGGCCGCCTCCGAGAGCGTAACCACCAGGCACGTCTTATACGACTCGTCATCTTCCAGGTCGTCATGGGGACCCGGTTTGCCGATCAGCGAACCCTCTAACCGGCGAAGCACGTCGCGACGGCTCAAGTCGGGATGGTACGTCTGCAACTGCTCGACCAGCCGGCTGCCGGTCAGCACGCTCTTGAAGTACCAGGGCTTGCCCGCCTTCTTGTCGGCTTCCGGCTGGGTCTCCAGCTTGCGGGCGAACATCTCCAGCTTCGGGTCGCCCAGCGTGCAACCTTCCCAACTGACCAGCGCGAACTGCTCGTGGGGGAAGTGCCCCTTGAACCACTGATGGTCCTTGGTCTCTTGGAAGTGGCTCGGCAGCCAGTCCTTCACGTCGTTGCGATTCGTGCTCAGCGCCAGCCGAGTGCCGCGAAGCAAGAAAGGCATCATAAAGATCGTGACCATCACGATCAGAAAGCTGCGGCGGGAAAAAAAAGATGTCTTCATTCGCTGGTGTGACTATGGTAAGCGGGCGCCGGCAGGCACCCGGGCAGGGCAGCCCGCAATCGCGCTGCACATGGTATTATTCGTGCCATAAGGAAAAAGGTCTCCGATCGAGACCTTCAATCCTCCAGCTTAACCGTGGAAAGCTCTCGCGTCTATGCCGACATCGACCAATTGGCCCTCCATTCTTTCCTACCAGCCCGCACGATTGCCTTGTCTTGCCCGATCGTCGTAACTTACGCAACCGTCGAGGTTTCCGTCGGACCAAGGGCCAGCATTCGCGCATCCCGTAGCCACGCTCGCCAGAGCGTGGTTTTTGAGGGCAATTGCCCACCGGTCTAGCGACCGTAGCTACCGAGTTGACGGGTACGGCGAATGCTTCCGGCCACGGAAAGGAAAAGAGGTGGGCGCGCACTGTGGGCGAGCTTGCCCCCCGTGCAGATGGGCAGCGGCCATTATCCGGCCCGCTGGATGAATCGTCGAAGTTTCGACGCTTTTTCAACAACCCGCTAGAACAGCCACTCCATACCCAGCGAGACTCCCTGGGCGAAGACGGTGCCGTTTCGATTGATATCATCCGTCTGCGGGGCGGACAGATTGAAGTCGAGTTGATCGGGCGCCAGGGCCACTCCGGCAACGAACAGCAGGTCGTAAGAAACGCGGACCAGGCAGTTGGGCCGCAGCTTGTAGGTAGCCGTGATGCCGAGATCTCCAATGATGGCCAACTCATCGGCGATGTCTCGGGTGTGGCGGTCCAGGTCTTCTCGCGAGCTGAGCAGGTCATTGGCGCCGTCCGTGGTGACGTCGCTGATCTGGTCGGACAGATTGACAAACGGCCCGACCTTCGATCGGATGCCCCAAGTCCACTTGCATCGCCGAAAGCTATAATCGGCCCCGATCTGGAAACCGACCAGGTCGTTGTGGGTGCGAATCAAGTAGTCGCCCGAGAGGGGAATCACTCGAGTTCCGCCCCCGCCTGTTTCCACAAGCTCTCCCCGGCTACGGAAGGCGAAGTCCTCATCCAACGACAAGTATCGCAGCCCGAAAAGGTAAGACAAATAGTCACCCGGATTGCATTCCCGCCGCCACTTCCCGCCGGGATGCAAGACCAGCCGATCGGCCTTGCCGCGCGGCGCAATTCGGGCGTTTAGCTCGAAGTTTTGCAACTCGCAGCGGTACTCCATCGTGTGCAGATCGGCCCGATTGAACCCGGGAACTTCCGACGGAAACAGCGAAAACAGCGTGCCGAAGGCGATGGTCCCGGGAGAAACAAATCCGCTGGAGTCAACAGCTCTCGCTCCGGGGACCGGCTTGGACGCCGTCCATTCGTTCATGCCAAAGTAAGTGAACTCGACGAAGTGATCGCGGTTCTCCGTATCGCGCCCGAGATAGCGCCCGATGGTACCCTCGTATCCGGCGGCTATCCCCGGCATCAATTGCGCCGTATTCATCAGCGGCACGAATCCACTGTCAGCGCCAAACGTGACAAACTCGTTGGTGACCGATTTCAGCCGCAGACCACTACGCGCGATAATCCGGACCGATTGATTGGTGTAGAAGCCCGGCGGCGGCGTATTGCCCGCCCCGCAGACCGCACAGGACGGCGAAGTGGGTGACTCGCTGAACTCCTGACCGTCCCAATAGGCGGCCTGATCCGATTGGTACAA
>CAYYOX010000354.1:0-7392 GCA_964473065.1 uncultured Planctomycetaceae bacterium
TGGGTCACGGGAATCCCGCCCACCGAAGTGCAACTAGCCAAAGGCACCATCGTATCGCCATGGCCGCCCAGCAGCATGGCCGAGATGTCTTCCACGCTGACGCCCAACTCCATGGCCAAGAACGTCCGAAATCGGGCCGTGTCCAGAACGCCGGCCTGCCCGATCACCCGATGGGGTGGAAAACCGGTCACTTGCAACGCCCGTTGAACCATCGCGTCCAGCGGATTGCTGACCAGGATCACGATGGCCTCGGGGCTGGTCTGCTTGACCTGCTCGGCCACGGACGCGACGATCCTGGCATTGGTGCTCAGCAGATCGTCGCGGCTCATGCCCGGTTTGCGCGGTATGCCGGCCGTAATGACCACCACATCGCTGTCGGCCGTGTCGTCGTAGCCGGTCGTGCCCTGGATGTTCGCGTCGAATCCGACAATCGGCGAGGCCTGCATCAAATCCAGCGCTTTGCCTTGCGGCATCCCCTCGGTTTGCGGGATATCCAGCAGCACGATATCCCCCAACTCAGCCGCCGCACACCAATGAGCCGTAGTGGCTCCGACATTCCCCGCCCCAACCACCGTGATCTTTGCCCGTTTCATGTATTCTCCTAAGATTCGACCGTCCCGCAGCACCGACAGCCGAGTATGCCGTTTCCACCGACCAAGTCAAGTAGCCCCGAACGAGAAAAGGTGACACTATCCCGGATTATTCATGCCCCTGGGAATTGCGTGACATGACTGCCGTAGCTAGTTTCTGTTGATCAAGCGGCCAAACGGGTGCCATGCCCACGCAAGCGTGGGCACGGCACTCGACTATGTCGGGGGGTAATCCACAAGGTCAAACAGCTGATCGACGCGGATGTCAGAGATTGGCCGCGCCTGTGTATATGTGTATAAAGAGTAAATAAGGTGCGCATCGATGAACTCGACCCCGGAAACACGAGCAAGCTTGCTGATCCGCGTCCGCAATCCGGCGGATCAGGCGGCGTGGCAGGAGTTCGTCGAAATCTATCGGCCGGTCATCCTGCGGCTGGCTCGGCAAAAAGGGATGCAAGATGCGGATGCGGATGATGTCGCTCAACAGGTTCTAGCGGCGGTCGCCAAGGCGGTCCAGCAGCGGGAACATGATCCGCGGCGGGCGAAGTTCCGCACATGGCTGGGGCGCGTGGCTCACAACGCCATTCTCAATGCTCTGACTCGCGGAAGGCCGGATCGCGGCTCAGGCGACTCGGCCCTGCTGGCGATGCTCAACGGGCACGAGTCGCACACCGGACCCGATTCGGACCTGTTACGGTTGGAGTACCGGCGTGAAGTGTTTCGCTGGGCCGCGCGGCAAGTTCGCAAGGAGTTCCACAGCGCGACGTGGGACGCCTTTTGGATGACCGCCGTCGAGGGACGCGCCGCCGAGGTCGTGGCGCAACAACTCGCGAAAAACCGCGGGGCAATCTATGCCGCGCGAAGCCGTGTTATGCGGCGAATCCAGGAAAAGGTGACCGAGTACGAGCAGGAAACGTAGGCCGGCGCGTGTGTCAGACTTTGCCGGTCCGCGTGTATAAGTTGTCAGGAGACAGCACAATGAACAACAAACAAATCACATGCGACCCCCAGCGGATCGAACTGTTCCTCGGGCAGAAGCTCAGCGACGAGGAGCAGACTGCCTTCGAGGCGCACTTGGACGACTGCAACGATTGCCGCCGCCGACTGGAAGCGGCCGCAGCCGGCGACGACGTCTGGTCGGGAGTAAGGGATTCTCTGCTGGGCCAACAACTGCCGCCGGATTGTCTGCGGTCGGGCGAGCCGGCACTCGATTCGGCCACCGGCGGTGATGCGTCGTTCAGCCACGAGACCGTGCTGAAGCTGTTAGCGCCGACGGATGACGATCGGATGAGCGGCCGTTTGGGGACGTATGAATTCGTGGGAGTCATTGGATCGGGTTGAATGGGCGTCGTGCTCAAAGCGTTTGACGGGGCGCTGAATCGGTACGTTGCGATCAAGGTTCTTGCCCCGCATCTCGGCAGCAGCGGATCCGCACGGAAGCGTTTCTCGCGTGAAGCACAAGCGGCTGCCGCGGTGGTTCATGACAACGTGATGGAAATCCACGGTGTGGCGGATGCGGAGGGGCTCCCCTATCTCGTCATGCCTTATGTGCGAGGGCCCTCTTTGCAGCGCCGACTCGATGACGATGGGCCGCTGGCACTGGTCGAGATTCTGCGAATCGCCGTGCAAGCCGCGGCGGGGCTGGCTGCTGCCCACGCACAAGGGCTCGTTCACCGCGACGTGAAGCCGGCCAACATCCTGCTTGCCGACGGCGTCGAGCGTGTGAAGTTGACCGACTTCGGGCTCGCCCGCGCGGCGGACGATGCCAGCCTGACGAGGACCGGCATCATCGCCGGTACGCCGCAATACATGTCGCCGGAACAAGCGCGTGGCGAATCGGTCGGACAGAAGAGTGACTTATTCAGCCTGGGCAGCGTGCTTTACGCGATGTGTACCGGTCGCGTGCCGTTCCGTGCCGAAACGAGCTACGGCGTGCTGCGACGCGTCACGGACGAGGAGCCCAGACCGATCCGCCAGCTCAATCCCGATATTCCCGAGTGGCTATGCCAGATCATCGCCAAGCTCATGTCGAAGCAACCCGACGACCGCTACGAGTCGGCCCGCGAAGTCACCGAGTTGCTGGAAGAATGTCTCGCTCATGTCCAGCAGCCGACTGTCGTCCCACTACCACAGCGCGCGCGTCCGCCCGCATCACCGGCGAGCAAGACGCAACGCCGTTGGCCGGTGTTCAGGCTTCTCGTGGGCGCCGCTTTCGCGTTCACGATGATCTTCGCCGGCATCCTGATAGTTCTCGAACTGAACAAAGGGACGCTGACAATTGAGAGCGACGCGAACAACGTGCCCGTACGAGTCACTCAAGGCGACAAGGTCGTCGAAAAGCTGACGATTACTCGAACGGGTACGTCGGTGCGCATCGCGGCCGGTCGCTATGAGATCGAGCTTCTCACCGAAACCGACGGGCTGGTCGTCAAGAACGGCACGTTCACACTGATCCGCGGAAAAGAGCACGTGGTGACGATAGAACAGGTGGAGACGAGCGCTTCCCCCGCTCCGTCTGTTCGTCGCGCTGAGCCAGGCGAGACCCCGCCCTGGGCGCTTGGGATGGAGGTGCTTGGGATGGAGTTGGCTTCTGTGGTTGTCTTTAGTAAGGGCAACAAGGTACGTTATCGCGGCGGTATCGCCGTGCGAGCGGTTCGTCGAGGAAGTCGGGCGGACCACGCGGGCATTCGCGCCGGCGATGTGCTTGTCAGCGTCGATCAGTGGGAGGTAGACTCGCACGATAAGCTGACTGACGTCCTGAAGCTGCTCTCCGAGGGTGTTCTCCCCAACCCACTGAAGCTGTTTGTCTACCGAAATAACGAACTCTTATTCGCCACGATACAGTTCCCCACCAGTCTCGAGGAAGGAATGCCACTGGAACCCCTTCCACGAGTCCCGAGCCCACGGGTACAAAAGGTTCCAGGAACCATTGATTCGTCCGACAACCCAGCACAAATCAAGACCATACAGATCCACGTCGTTGACGAGAACAACAAGCCGATTGAGAACGCGACGGTGCTGCGCAACCATGTCTACGCGCCTGGGGAGTCGCAGAGGTCCAAGATTGAAAACGCCAAGTTCGATACGGACGCGAGCGGAACAACGGCCATAAACCTTAGCGGAATGCCGCAAGACCTGCGGCTGTGGGTGACGAAGAACGGCTTCGTCCCATTGCACGCCATGTGGGCGGTTCAATTCCAATCGGACGGCCACGCCATACCGGACGAATTCACGTTTGCGATGAAGCGCGGAACCGAAATCGGCGGCGTCGTGGTTGATGAAATGGGGCACCCGATTCCCAACGTCGGGATCGCAGTGCGCGACACGACAGTTGACAACAGCATATATGTCAACCCAAAACGCCCCGGCAAGCGACCGATTGGTGCTTACATGCTTGCCGAAGGCAAAGCAGTCGTGACGGATTCCCAGGGACGCTGGGCACTGAACAATGTGCCCTCGGATGAAGTTCTGGCGGCTGGCCGTTCTAGCAAATCAAGCGTTGGCGCCTTCGGTGAGCCGTTACAACCGAAGCAGTTTTTGCAGTTGCGTTTCATTCACCCGCGCTACGTCGAAAACGCGTGGGGCAGGCTTCAACTGAAGCATGACGTCACTCTGGATTCCCTGCGTGCCAAAACGGCAAAGGTGGTTCTTCAAAACAAGCTGATATTCGGCGAGTCCTCGAAAGGCCGTGACCTCGACCTTGTCTTGCTCTGCACGCAGGCCCAGTTTCATGCGGCACTGCTGAAGACCCTCCAGTTCGCCTACTATTACGAATCCGACTGCGGATTGACCGGCAATGCCAAGTTCGCCTCGTCAGGAGACCGATTTCGACTCGACCGAGTGGATATCACCGGGGGAAAGATTCTTGGAGACAAGAGTTCGGGAATGTCTCTTTCGACCGCGTATAATGGCAATCGTCAACAGCGGCTGGATGTCAAGCAGTCGTTGTTGCGACTGAAAAATGGGAATGACGGCGTCATATATGGACTCGCCATACCGCAAACACTCGCTTACGCGTGGCTGAGGATGCATGGCACGCCTCCCCTTCGATGGGATTCGATTGTCGGCGGCACGCTATGGGAAGAGCGGTTTGCCGAGGCAACCTATGTCGGGAAGGTAAATCGAAATGGGCGGATTCTCGAGGTGGTGGAGTTTCCCCAGCGGAAAGGATTAAACACCCCCTGTATATGGAAAGTCTATTTTGATTCTGATTTGGGGTATCTTCCCATCAAGTACGTGCGACGTGTCGAGAAGACCGGCGAGGCCTCCTCGACCATGGAAGTTACGCGATTCAAAACATTCGACATCGACGGCCACACGGTTGGTGTTCCGACGGAGGTGAAGCACTGGGAGACCGGGGCAGACAAGGTAAGCTATGTAGGAAAGATGACATACAGGGTCGACGAAGGGTCGTTGAAGGTGAACGAAGAGGTCGAGGATAGCCTGTTTACGATCGATCGCAGGGGCATGAAGAACACTTACATTAACGGCTCGCTTGCCCATCCTTCCTGGCAGACAATGATCGACGTCGCTACGGAGCTCGAGTCGGCAGAGCAAGAACTCGCGGCGTTTCAGGAACCGTCCTTCGGGACAGGCATCAGGAGTGCGGCCCAACTAACCCAACTTGTCGAGAAAGTAAAACGTATTCAGACCAATGCCGAGGCCATGGCGAAGACAGTTGCTCAAGATCTTAGGAAGGACAATGATTTTGCCGCATTGCACTGGGACAAAGTTTCGGCCGATCTCGCCGATTCACAATTCCTGTCCGTGCGAAGAGTAATAGCAAAGTCCCTGCCAGCGCTTTTCGTCGATCCGGATCTCTGGCCAAAAAAGGTTCCGGCAGAAAAGGTTTCAGAAGCCGTTGATTCCCCGGATCGCAAAACCCCGGTTAGAAAGTGACCTCCAGGCCTAGATTGAGTCCATGGGCCCAGAAATCGGAATCGGCAAACTCGAACGCCGGTCGGGCTTCGCCGCTGAGTGTGCCCGGCGGGATCTGCGACGGGTTTATTCCCATGTCGATCTGATCTCCTGCGCGAATCACGTCGGTCCAGTAGATGAAGTTGTAACCTGCGTGGAACTGCAGGTGACGGTTCAACCGATAGCCCAACTCGATACCGAACTGGGGGATGATGGCGAACTTGTCGTCGGCGAACGAACCCATGTTGGTCGGCAAGGCCAAGAGGCCTCCCGCGTGGGTCGCGGTAGCCTGGCCCGGGACCGTGATGTTGGTAATCCCGTTGATGGTTACCACCCGGTAATTGCTCCCCAAGGCCATCTTACCCAACAGTTCGAGCGACCATCGCCCGCGACAAAACTCGGCTTCCAGCCCCAACTCGGCCCCGTTGAACTCGTTCGAGGCACGGAAGATTTCGTCGATGTCGAACATCGTTCCCACGGCCATCGGGCCGCCGGGGTCGAGCGAGATCACCTCTTCGCTGATTTCCAGGTTGCCGTTTAGTTGGTAGTAGCGGTAACCGGCGAGAAAGTCCAAGCGAAAGCTTCGCGCATTGCGGGTCGTGTAGCAGGACAGTCCGCCGCCGCACGGATCGACACCACACGAATCGGCTCCGCACGAAGATTGGCAGCACGTAATTCGGTTGCAGATATTATATCTCATCCGCGCGCCGGCCGATTTGAAACGATCCCAAGCCTTGACCCGACCCTCGCCGGCCGCCCTGTCCGGGTAGGCGATCAGTTGCGAGGATTGCCGATCGTTCACCACATCATAAAAGGGCCGCGCCAGGACCGGATCGCCGCTGGAGATCCCGCTGGAGTATCTCGTCGTATTCCCACCCAGGTCGAAGTAGTCGCCTTCCATCCCGACGGTGGCGGTGCAGTCGATCCAATGTCCGAACGTAATCCGATAGCCGGACTGCCCGTCGCCGTTAACCCGCTCGTCGCCGAAAAGAACCTCGGTCGTCTGATTCCCCAACACACCCGGCGGCGTGCCGACCGGACTGGTCGTGATCAACGCCGGTAGCTGGCTGCCGCGAGTCCACCACAACAGATAGTCCGTCTGAAACCAATAGCCGCCGGACGGCGTACAGCAAGGGTCGCTATAGCAGCCGGCCGCTTCGCCGCCCGAGTCGCAGTCGTCCCACGTCTCGGCGGAAAACTCTTCTGGCGCCTGGTCGTACTCGTCGATGAAACCTTCATCCTCATCTGCGACCGGTTCGAGCTCTTCGGCCGTCTCTTCGGCGTCGGGTGCTTCGATCAGTTCGGGTTCCGCCTCGTCTTCTTCCGCCGCGATTTCGGACGGAATGACGGGCGGTTCCAGCGGCGGATCCTCAGCGGCCGACCGAGCCGAGCCGGTCAAGACGACCGACCAGAGAAACAACAGTCCGAGCGTTACAATTTTGACACGCGTAGCCAACATACCCTTTGCCCTCCTTCAGCGAGTGCCCCCCGTGTGCTGCGATTCCGGTTGTACCGAATACAGCAGCGCGCGAATTGGCGTAAGATTTAACGAATACACCTACTATTCCGAATCGGTCGATTTTTCCGGCAGCATTAGCCCAGATTAGCCGTAAGTCGTTCAAACGACGGCAATAGGCAGCCAGAGGACTTGCCTGGATTGCCGGGCCTGCCTATATTTACGCAGTTCGGCTTAGCAGCCAGAGAATTGAATGCTGCTTTGGCGTGGCAACCTTCTTGCGGAAAACCTTACCTGCTCGCTAGAATGCAGGGTTTGCCATTCTTTCCCGATCTGCCGCATTCCCAGTCCACGCCGCCCGTTCCATGCCTGCTTCCGATATCCTCATTAAGGGCGCCCGCGAGCATAACCTCCGCGACATCGAGGTCC
>CAYYOX010000355.1:0-7362 GCA_964473065.1 uncultured Planctomycetaceae bacterium
ACGGTACATCGTCCCGAATCTTCCGAATGTGCCGGTGATGCCGAAAGCCTGCTCGGACACGGCAAACATCGTCGATATTCTTGTCGCCAAGCGGACATTTCACCGGCCAATTCCCGCCGATTTCGGCACCCTTCCGCCAGGAGAAGCTAGACTTGTTTAATGCCAGCCGAGCGAGCTTTGGCTGGCTTTTGAACGAGAGGACGACGGAAGCATCGGCTTCTGTGAGGGCGTTTCTTCGGAAGAGAACATAATGCTCGACACGGCAACCAAACCGAAGCTCATCAAGGTCAAGATGGCCGGCATTGACTTCGGTCGCAGTCCCGACTCGCTGGAGACTTTGCTCGGGTCCTGTGTGGGAATTGCCGTCTGGGATCGAATGAGCAAGCTGGGAGGGCTGGCGCATGTCGTGTTGCCCGACAGCCGTGGGGCAACCCATTTGCTGGGAAAGTTCGCCGACACGGCCGTGGCCGAGCTCCGCAAGCAGCTTGTGTTGAAGGGCGCTCATCCGAAAAAGCTGACCGCCAAAATCATGGGCGGGGCCACCATGTTCGGCAAACGCACCGAACGAGACGTGGGCGAAAAGAACTACCAAGCGGTTCGCGAATATCTCTCCAAGCACGGCATCCCCTTGATAGCCGAGGATATCGGAGGCGACAAGGGACGCATGATCCGATTCTCACTCGACGACGGCTTGGTCGAGGTTTCTGTCGCCCGAAAGGTCGTCCTCGTCCTGTAGAGAACGCGATGAGACGGCGAGCCTGCCGAATCGACCGCTTTTGCGGGGGCCCTCCGAACCATGGTGGCCCCCCATTCTCGCGGCACTATGCTGAGGTTTTTGTAGGAGGCGACTCCCGTCGCCGATTTGGCGTAAAGTGAGCAGTCGTCCAAACATACGGGAAAATCGGCGACTGGAGTCGCCTCCTACAGAATACGCATGTTTCGCGCGTAGTTCCCTTGGTAATCTGACCATATCAGTAGAATTCCCGCCCTGCTTGACAGGCAGACAGACTCCAATATGATGAGGGATGTGGAAGACGATCGGCAGCACGCCTGCCTGTGCCACTTTTCGGATCCCTTTTCAAAGGAGCATTCTCAATGGCCGGTTACCAACGATTAGACGTCAACGAGGTGGGCGACGTGACCGTGGTCCGATTTCGCGACCAGAAAATCATCGAGGACATCAACATCCAGGAACTCGGGCAAGAGCTGTTTCAACTGGTCGAAACGGACAATCGCGAGAAAATCTTGCTGAATTTTTCCAACGTCGACTTCCTCTCCAGCGCGGCCTTGGGCAAGCTGATTACGATGGACAAGAAAGTGAAGGGCCATGGAGGCGCGCTGAAATTGTCTAATATCCGGCCGGAGATCTACGAAGTCTTCACCATCACTAAGTTGAATCGGTTGTTCGATATTAAGGACGACGAAGCAGACGCCTTAGCTGCTTTCTGAACCGTAGCGACGGATTTCCCTTAACCGCCTGTTGTGAAACGGTCCCGGTTGCGAAGCGATCTCGGTTGCGAAACTGGCGGTGGCACACCCTTTTTCAACGACCTACTAAGCCATGTCTGAACCCCAATGGGTCTGGCAATGCGATCACGTGATCACCGGCGAAACGCCCGCCGGCCGACGAATCCTCAGTGATATCCTCGCGGAACTTCACGATCGCGACTGGGGCCGACACGACATCTTCGCCGTCCATCTGGCAACGGAAGAGGCCCTGGTCAACGCCATCCGGCACGGCAACCGGTCCGACCCGGCCAAGCAAGTCCGCATCCGTTGCGGAATCGCCGCCGAAGTGGTCCGCATCGAGATCATGGACGACGGCCCGGGATTCCACCCGGACGAATTGCCCGACCCAACCGATTCGGAACACCTCGGTACACCCAGCGGACGGGGGGTGCTGTTGATCCGATCGTTCATGTCGCGCGTGGAGTTCCGCTCGCCAGGCAACCACGTGATCCTCGAAAAGGACCGCAACACGTCGGAGTAATCCGGCTGTGCGGGCGCGGCAAATTGCTCCAAGATCGTCCCGGCCATTGTCCGATCATGGCGTATACGTTAGCATGGAAGTTTCCGATCCCCGATAGCTCAGTTGGTAGAGCAAGCGGCTGTTAACCGCTTTGTCCGAGGTTCGAGTCCTCGTCGGGGAGCTCAACTTAAACCCTGCTGAATCCTAGAGTTAGGATACCTGCCTGCGTCGGGTGGTGCGGCCCACAAGTCCTGAGAAAAGTAGTACCGGTACTACTTTTGGACTGAGAAAGGAGCCGCACATGTCCAGTAGACGCTCTCGTCCCCCAAAGTACCGCCATTACAAACCGAAAGATCTGGCCGTTCTCAGGATCAACGGGCACGATCGTTATCTGGGGAAATACGGAAGCCCGGAGAGCCATGATCGCTATGACCGTCTGGTAGCCGAATGGCTTGTCTGAGGAATCTGCGACGATCTTCGTTCTTGCTGCCGATAGTTCTGCCGTCACGGGTGAATCACAGACTCTACGAAGCGCGTGTTTCAATAGCCCGCAGCCGCGCCTCCGCGACGTTGGTCGGCGACGCCGTGGTAGAGACCCGTTTTCGGATCGACCCAGATGTTGTTGGCATCGCCCTGGTAGTCGGCAAACGGCCCCAGCTTGTGCCCTCGGTCGGTGACGGCACGGATCAAATCGGCGTGCTTCGGCTTCGCGGAATGCTCGAAGACGACCCGGTCTGGTAACCATTGATGGTGAAACCGGGGCGCATCGACGGCCGACTGAAGATCCATCTCGAACTCCAGCACGTTAAGCACCACCTGGAGCACCGTGTTGATAATGCTACGTCCGCCGGGGCTGCCGGTGATCAACACGACGCGGCCGTCTCGGGAAACGATCGTGGGTGTCTGGGAACTGAGCATCCGCTTGCCCGGCTCGATCAGGTTCGGCCGCGTGCCGATCGCTCCGGAGCGGTCTGTATGGCCGGGCCGCCAGCCGAAGTCGCCCATCTCGTTATTCAGCAGGAAGCCGGCCCCTTGGACCACAATACGCGAACCGTATCGCTGTTCGATCGTGTAGGTGTTGGAGACGGCCATTCCCTGGGCGTCGATGACGGAGAAATGGGTTGTGTCGGTCGGCTCGGGCGCGATGTGGATTGATCTCCCTTGGGCCAACGCCTCGCTATCACCGGCCGCGGAGGGGTCGATCTGTCGGGCCCGGCCGGGGGCGGATGTTTATCCCGCGGGGCGGGGCGGCATCTCGGCGAAGTCCGGGTGGCCCAGGAAGGTCGCACGATCCAAGAAGGCGGGCCGGCTTGTGTCGATCTTCAGATGGACCGTCTCCCCAGGCCAGCGGCCTTTCGACTTCAGATCAAAGTTCTCCGACAAGTTGGGCTTTTCGATCAGTACGTCCCCGCCTGTCGGGGCCGGCGAACAATAGATGTCGTAACCGCGAAACGTGGTGTGCCGCGCCTCGCGAGTCTTGGCCCGATAGGCGGCCAAGTCGGCCCGAGAAATCAAGCCCTCGCCGCGCCGCATCTCGGTCACGAGCAACTCGGCAATCCGACCCTCATAGAACGCGGACGGTCCTTCAACGGCGATCTGGTGAAGCGTCTTGCCCAGATCAGCCTGAACGAGCCGATCGCCCGGTCGCCACGGGCTGCCGTCCGGTTTGCCGAAGACTCGTTGAAATTCGGCGAACTGTCGGGACTTGGGTAAGTACTCGTTGAGTGATCGGGCCAACTCGTCATCGACGATCAGGCCGCCTTGTGCCAGCTCGGCTGCCGGAGTGACAAGCTCTTTCCACGGGAGCTTGCCGAACTTCCGGTGCGCAAGGGCCAAGCCGCGAACGGTTCCCGGCACGCCTACCGCCTTGTGGTTCAGACAGTCGGAAAGTCGCTGAAACACCTCTTGGCGGGCCGTTTGCGGCGCGACCTCTCGATAGTCGATCACGACGGGCTTCTGCCGGGGCCGGTGAACGACCATGAAGCCTCCGCCGCCAATGTTGCCCGCCTCGGGATAAGTGACGGCCAAGGCAAACGCCGTCGCGACGGCCGCGTCCACCGCATTGCCGCCGCGTTTCAGAACCGACGCCCCGATGCGCGAGGCCGGCTCGGAGACGGAGGAGACCATGCCGTTCTTGGCCTGGGCCGACCGGCCGACGACCAACTCGCTGCTTCGACCGAGTGTGGCGACGTTCAAAACAATCAGCAAGGCGGCCACGACGGCGCCTCGACTACGGCCATGTTGTTTACTCGTCATCTGTCGTACTCCTTAACCGGTTCGCTACTGTTTCCACCTCGCGCCACACGCGCAGGAGATTGTTGCCCCAGATCTTCTCGATCTGCTCTTGGGAATATCCTCGCCGCAGAAGCTCCAGCGTAACGCGGGGAGCGTCGCTGTGATTCTCGAAACCGCGGACGCTGCCGCCGCCGTCGAAATCGGACCCGATCCCCACGTGGTCGATGCCCGCCACTTTAACGGCATGATCGATGTGGTCGATGAACTGTTCGATTCCGGCCGCCGGATAGAGCCGGTCGATCTCCCGTATTCCACGGTGGTATTGCGAGAGTTGTTCCTCGGTGGCTTCCGCGAAATTCGTTTTCTCTTCCTTCTCGGGAATCCCGATGCGTCGGACCATCTCGCGGATGGCCGGTTTCCGCTCGGGCGGCGGCGTATTAAGGAAACCACCCACGGCCACGATCTGTATCACGCCGCCGCCGGCCGCCAGCGCTTCGAGCTGTTCGTCGTCGAGGTTCCTGGCATTGTCGAAGCGGGCACGGCATCCGGAATGGGAAGCGATCACCGGCGCCCTACTCGCTTTCAGCACGTCATAGAACGATTCTCGGGAAGCGTGGGAGACGTCGATCATCATACCCAAGCGGTTCATTTCAGCGACGACCTGTTTGCCGAACTCACTCAGGCCGTGGTGCTCCTGTTCCTTGTCGCCGAGCCGCTTGTTGGGGTTCGAGGAATCGCAGATCTGGTTATGGCCGACGTGGCACAAAGTCATGTATCGCGCGCCGAGTGCATAAAACTTCCGCAGCTTCGCCAGGTCGGTCTCCAACGGATATCCATTCTCCACGCCAATCATGATCGCTCGTTTTGGGGATTGCACGATCCGCAGTACATCGGCCGGCGAGGTGGCGGCTTCGCACCGCTGAGGATACATCGTCTCGGTGAGTCGGTGAATCGCGGCGAACCGTTCCATGGCCGACTCCCAGGCCTGCCGATATCCCTGGGGATCGAGCTTTCCCTGCCGAGTCCAGACGGCAAGAAACACGCCGTCGACGCCGCCTTGCTCCATCTTGTGCAAGTCGCATTTCAACTCCGGATGATCGATGCCCGGGTCGAGTTTCTCTGTGGCGTAGCGTCCTCCGGCGATATCGACGTGCGTGTCGAGTGTAATGGCATGGCTATGGATCCGTTTCGCGGCGGCCAGCAGCCTCGCTTCAGCCGATGCCTCCTCGGCACGACTCGGCAGGGGCAACAACCATCCGGCCGCTAATGCGACAACGACAACAAATGACACGCCGCCCGATAATGTGCTATTGATCATGAGATGGGTCAACTACTTTCCTTGGCCGGATTGCGACTATCAAAGGTTTCTCGATCGAGCATGCCGAACCGCGAGGCGACCAGCGTCGTTCCGACCAGATCACCCGACACGTTGCAACAGGTATTTCCGATATCCAGCACGGGCCAGATCGACGCCAGGATAGGGACGATCACCACGGTGGGGATTCCGATGGTTTGCAGCAGAATCGTGGACATAATTATGCCGGCCCCTTTGACCCCGGCCGTGCCGAAGGACAACGCCAAACCGAGGAAGAGAAACTGGAAAACACCGCCGAGCGTTACGGGTACATGATACAGGTTGCAGGAGAAGACCGCAATGACGCCGATGCAAGCGGCCATCCCGTCCATGTTGACGGCGGCTCCCAGCGGCCGTGAGTCCTACGGCCAAGAGCGGCTTCCTGGCGGCCTGAAACGCCGCGAGCAGTTTGTCGACCGCCTCGGGCGCCGGCGACGGCTTGGGTCGAACCGGCAGCAGCGGAGTTCCGCTGGTACATGTGGGCAGTGCGCCCGGCAATGGCGTGGTGTTGAACAACGGCACGCTGACGTTGCGATCCACCGACGGCTACGCGCTGGACGTGGCCGGTCCTTTGGTTGGATCCGGCGATATCGAAGTACCCGAAGGGGACGCGACGCTCTCCGGCGGCGGGTCGGCGGGCTTGCTGACCGTCAACGGCGGAACGCTCAACACGGCGGCTGATCTCAGCGCTACGCAACTGAAGGTCCTCGGCGGTACGGTCAATGCCGGCGCTGACATCCTGGTGCAGAACATGACGGTGGTCGGCGGCACTGTGAACACCGATGTCAACCGCGTGGTTGTGAGCCAGGATCTGAAGCTTGGCCAACCCCGCCTGAGCATCAGCCCGGGCGACACCTTCTCGGTCAGCAGCGACAACTTGCTCGACCGAGGTGACATCACACTCAGCGGCGGAACACTTACCCTAGACAACGGCCAGAGTCTGGCGATTGCCGATGAACTGCTGGTCAATCTCAGCGCCGCCGGATTGCCGGGCGGCCTGATCACCGACTGGGCGAACACCGGTTCGATCGTCGGGGACTTCGGCGCCGTCGGCGCTCCGGTCGTCGAAACCGTCACCGATAGCAACGGCCTGGCGGCCTCAGCAGTCCGGTTCTCCGGCGACAACTATTTCCAAGGGCCGACTTCCGTGCCCAGCATCGAAGGCAATGAACCTCGCTCCATCGAGGTCTGGGTGCATAACCTCAGCTTTTCCGCAGAGGAAACCACGGTCGCCTGGGGGCATCGCGGCGGGCCGACGGGCAGCAACATGAGTTTCCGATACAACGATGACGGGAGCTGGGGCGCCGTGAGCCACTGGGCAGGCACCACGGCCGATATGGGCTGGGGAGGCAATAACAACGAAACCGGAACGCCCGATCCCGCAACGCCCCCGGCCGGTCAGTGGCATCATCTGGTGTACACGTACGACGGGCAAGTCGCCCGCGTCTATGCGGATGGCGTGTTCAAAAACGATCGTAGCGACTTCGGAGCTTTGACGACGCATCCCGGCGATCCGATTCGGATTGCCGCCGACAATACGGTCGCTGGCGGCGGCGAGGCTTTCAGTTTTGGCAGCCTCGATATCGCCGCCATCCGAATCCACGACGGCACGCTTTCTCCGGACGAAATTCAGACGAATTTCGATGCGGGAATCACCTTGGATCCCACGGCCGGAATGATCGACATGCCCGATCATAACCTACGCGTCGAAGCCGATTCGGCCCTCGAACTGCTGAACTACCAGGACTCGACGCTGGGCGACCTGACGTTGACCGGTGGTGTGACCCTGGACATTCAGCAGGCG
>CAYYOX010000356.1:0-7360 GCA_964473065.1 uncultured Planctomycetaceae bacterium
TCCCCCCCCCCCCCGAGGATGGTGGATTTCGGTTATTAAGCCATTCATCCTGAAGTCGTCCGATCCAGTTCGGCACCCACAGATCGCTGCGATTCAAGGCCCCGCCAACTCTTCCTTGGGCGGTAGAGGGACTTTTCGATCACGTCCCGGCCTTACCTTATAATGGGCACGCGGGCATTTCTTCCGCCGGTTCATCGCGTTGTGGCGGACACGAATCCTTGCGGGGGAAACCGGGGGTCGGGCTGGCCTGACCACAGATTTGTCGGCGGCGTTTGGGCTAGGCTTTGCCGGAAAAGGTTGCCAACGGGTGCCATGCCCACGCAAGCGTGGGCATGGCACACCAAATGGATGTTTTCCGACAAAGTCTAGAAGGGGCTGCTTGCTGCTCGGGCACGTTTGACCGGAGAATCTGCACCAGAGTGGGGCGAGACAATCCGCCCGTTTTCATTGTTGGGTGATGCGGCCATTCGTTCTACTTCGGTGTTGATCCGATCCATTTCGTCTTGGACCAAGGCCGTGTAGCGAGCGACTTCCTCGCGTGAGAGATCGGGGGGGACCTCGACCGGATTGCCGGCCATGAGGAAGATCTTGGTAAACGGCTTGGGGATCATCAGGTCGGTCCAACTCCCCTTGATTCTCCATTCTCGAACGCCGGCGTACGCAGTTGGAACGATGGCCCGGCCTGAGTGGGATGCCAGAAAGACGATTCCGCTTTGCATTTTTCGGCGCGGACCGCGAGGACCGTCCGGCGTGATCACGATATGCTTGTCTTTGGCCGTGGTCATCATCTGTCGAACGGCACTCGCCCCGCCGTGTTTGGTCGAGCCTCGAACGCTTGACATGCCGACCATTTTCAGGATGCCTGCAATGTAGGAGCCGTCCTGGTGCCGGCTTACCAACGCCGAGGTGTAAGTATGCGGACCGGCGAAGATGGGCACGACGATCGAATCGTGCCACACGCAATAGAGAAAGCGCCGGTCGCCTGAGAGGACGTAGGGATTGGTACCGGGTATTTCTTCGCGGAATTCGCGCCGCAGGGTACAGAACAACAATCGCACGCCCCAGGTGAAAGTGGCGACGATGAGTTTCGTCAAGAACGGACTGCGAATCTTCAAGGCATTTTCTCCAGCGTTACGGCCCTATCATAACGATTACCCGCCAACCGCCAATACCAAACTCGCCGATATGGGGTTGGCTTCCTCTATCCGCCTAGGGGAGAACCAAAATGACCTTCCCCATGGCTCGTGGACGACTCTCTTGCAATCCAGTGGTCGGCCTAGCGTGCTTTATCGCGCCCAATCACCTTGCGATAGGCCTCGGCCGCCGGCGTGCGGACTCGCTTCAAATCGCCGTCGGCTTGGACGTCGATGCCGTATAGCCCGTTGTTCCAGCCGCCGGGGTAGATGAAGTCTTTCAGCGGCTTGTCGACCTTCTCGCGATAGTCCCATTGGATCGTGTCGAACAACGGCCACCAGACCAGGCCCGTCAAGGGAACTTGTTGAGCGCGGAGACGGTCGGCCATCGCGGCCACCGCCTCGATATAAGCGACCTTGGCCTCGTTGGCCAGTCCGGCACTCGTTTCGGTAACACACACGGGCAGCTTGAAGTAGTCGTGCGCCCGGCGAATCGCCCCGGCCAGCAGGTCGGCCGCCTCGCGGGCTGCCTGCTCCAGCGGCAAGGCGCCCTTGCGGGTGAAGTCGCCCTGATCGCCGAAGGCAAAGATGTCCGGATAGTAGTTGCAGCCGACAATGTCGGGCAGTTCGGCGTGCCGCTTCAGCCAGTCGATATCCTCCGCCTTGATCCCCTGGTCGACCAAGAACTCCGCCAGCGGATGGTCCGCGTCGATCTTTCCGTAGGCCAACGAAGCCGGATACACGGCCGCCGCGTCGCGCAGGATCGGGCGGTTGGCATCGGTTAAGTCCTCCGGCAGAAAGGGGTCGATGACTCCGTCGAGCCACGGATCGACCGACATGATGACCGCGTCGGAGATCGCCCCGCGGATGGCCCGTGTTTGCAAGACCATACCCCGGGCAACCTGGATGCCGATCTTGGCCCAACTTTCGACCGATTTCTGATACGGCGGCCAACGGCCCGTCATTCCGCAGAACAGACAGGTCAATTGCGGTTCGTTGTGCGGCGAGTAATGATTGACCAGCCCCCGAAAGTGGCTCGCCATGGCCTCGGAATACTTGGCAATCGCCTCAGGAAAACGCGGGTCGATCACCCCGTCGGGCATCCACGTCGGCGTGCCGTAGTGGATCAGGTCCATAATCGGGATGATCCCCAGCTTCTCGACCAGATACTCGATCGGCCCGTCGATCCACGACCAATCATAAACGCCCGGCGTCGGCTCGGCCTTATACCAAGGCACACTATATCGGATCGCATTGACCCCGACCTCCGCAGCCAGATCCAGGTCCGCCTTCCACTTCTCATAGTGCTGCATCTGCGAAAAAACATCCAACAGCCGCCGATTACCATCGCGTGTCGGATCCGTCTGAGCCATCCAGCAGTTCTCAATCCCCACACCCCAATAAAACGCCGGAGAGGCCAAAGGCGCCTTTGCCCGTTTCGACTGAGCCAACACACGAGGCCCGCAGGCCACGGCGGCCGCCAAGCCGGATAGGAAGTCTCTTCGCTTCATGCTGTGTTTCCTTGTTGCGTTATAAGGCGCGGGCACCACGGCACGCGCGCGATTCTTGCCGTCTACGAAGCCTACCCAATAAACGGCCTGATCGTCAATGAAGACGAGTATGGTGCCCCAAATACCCCCCCGCATCTCCTATACTTTGTTCCTCGTTCATTTTTTCTTTGTGGTGCTTGGTATACCGTAAGTGCTTGTGTGAACACGTGTTACACCGCATTCAACCCAGAAAGCCCAGGAAAACAACTAAGAGAGACGTGCGTTCGTCTTGACGTACGTCGCCATTGCCGTATAATGTTGGCAGTTGCGGCTGGGTTCAGGCCCGCTGCTTCACGAACCACCCCAACAGAAAGGCTTGCCTGATGAAAGCGAATCCCGGAGGCGAGATTGCCCCAGAAGAACTCGTTGGCCGAGACCGACTTATAAAACGCCTTTGGGAGACACTGGATTCCCAGAGCGTTGTCTTGGTCGCCGAGCGACGCATCGGAAAAACATGTATCAATAAGAAGATGGTCACTGAAACGCCCGACAATCACTTGACGGTCTACAGGGACGTTGAGGGGCTCACTACGCCCATTGAATTCGTCGAACGGGTCTATCGCGACGTCGAGCAACACCTCAACGCTCTTAGCCGAACGGCAGGCCGAGTCTCCACGCTGCTGAAGCAGTTAGGGGGCATCGAAATCGGCGGTCTGGTAAAGTTTCCCGAAGCCGCCGACGCCCACTGGAAACCACTGCTCGAAAGCACTCTGCAAGACTTGGCAGAACACCAAGACGGCCTCGTCGTCCTCTTCTGGGACGAACTCCCATCAATGCTCAAGAGCATCGCGGACAACTCGGGTGAGCCGGTTGCCATGGAGATCCTCGACACGCTTCGCGGGCTGCGGCAGATGCACGGGCGTCTGCGCATGGTGTACTCCGGTTCCATAGGCCTGCACCACGTCACTGCTGCGCTGAGAGAGGCCGGGCACGGCAACGACCCCACCAACGACATGCGAATTATTGAGGTGCCGGAACTGGCGTTCGAAGACGCGTGTCTTCTGGCCAGGAAACTACTCGACGGCGAACAACTCCAGTGCGAGGACCACAACGCCACCGCCGAGAGCATCGCCCGGGCCACCGATTGCATCCCCTACTACATCCACTCGGTCGTGGCCGCCATGAAGGACCGGGGCAACGTGGCCGACGGCAAACTGGCCGAACAGATCGCTGCCGAGGCATTGGTCGACGACCAAGATCGTTGGCACCTGCAGCACTACCGTGATCGGCTGAAGAAATACTACGGCGAAGATCGGCTTCCGGTCGTGCTGGCCGTATTGGACGAAGTGGCGGCCGCCAAGGACCCCGTCGAGTTCGACCGGTTGTGTTCCAGCCTGGCAACCGCTTTGACCCCGGATGCGAGTCAGACGGCCGGGAAAATCCTTGGCGGCGACCGGGAACTGCTGCGAGGGATTCTCACCCTATTGCAGCGCGACCATTACATCCGCCGTGAGCCGGACGAAGGCACGTACAGTTTCCGCTTTCCGCTGATCCAACGATGGTGGCGCGTCCACAGGAGTCTGTCATGATCAAGGAATTCTATCTCTCTCGAGTCACCCCCAGTCTGCTGGCTCCGGAGACGCTCGAAGCGATCTTTGTGCAGCGAGAAGAGCTTGCCGCCCGGCTGGTGGAACTGATTCGCGAGAGTGTGCTGACGGGAAATAAGCACTACTCGCTGCTGGTCGGTCCCCGCGGGATCGGCAAGACTCACTTGGTATCGCTCGTCTACTATCGAGTTCTCGCAGAGGCCGATCTCGAAGACCGCCTGCGGATCGCATGGCTGCGCGAAGAGGAGTGCGTGGTCTCGTTTCTGGATTTCTTGCAAACGATCCTCGGCGTGCTGCAAGAGGAGTACCCCGACGAGCAACTAAAACGGGAATGCGAGCGACTGCCCGGCCTTTCGATCGAAGAGGCCGAATTGCGCGCCGAGCAGTTGTTGCTCGGGGCCGTGGGTAACGGCACGCTGCTGCTGATCGTCGAGAATCTCGACGAGATCTTCGCCGGCCTGGGCAAACAGGGCCAAGAGAAGCTGCGTGCGCTGATCCAGAACCACCCCGTCTTCACAATCCTGGCCACCTCCCAAAGCCTCTTCGGCGGCGTCTCGATGCGGACATCTCCCTTCTACGGGTTCTTCGAGACGCATCACCTGCAAGAGTTGTCCTTCGAGGACGCCATAACGATGATGGCCAAAATCGCCCGGTACCAGGAGAACGAAGAGCTTGCGTCGTTGATTCAGACGCCGCGGGGTCGCTTTCGGGTCCGGGCCGTACACCATTTGGCTGGCGGCAATCCGCGGGTGTATGTGATCTTCTCGCAGTTGGTCACGTGCGAGTCGCTCGACGAGCTGGTCGAGCCCGTGTTGCGAACCCTCGACGACCTGACGCCCTACTATCAAGACCGCATGAGCCGCCTGTCACCGCAGCAGCGGAAGATAGTCGATTATCTCTGCCAACGACGTCATGCAGTCTCGGTCGGCGAGATTGCCGAACACAACCGCGCGACGCCCCAGACCGTTTCGAGCCAACTGAAGAAGCTTCGGGATTGGGGATACGTCCGCCCGCATCAGGCGGGCCGCGAGTCGTACTACGAATTGCGGGAACCGCTGATGCGGATCTCGCGAGACGCCAAGAAGTTCCGCGGCAAGTCAATCCGGCTGCTGGTGGCCTTTCTGCGAAACTGGTATTCGCATGCCGAGTTGTCTGACCGCCTCGAGTTGTTCAAGTCGAAGACGGACTTGCATCGCGAGGATCTGCAGCGGGCGATTGAGGCTGTAGTACAGGAATCGGACGACCCAAGGTTGGCAGTCAGTCTGAGAGCCTACGAGAAGAGCCTGGAAACCGAGGACATCGCCTCGGCATTGGAGGTGGCCGAAGAACTGGCCGAGGCCCGTGGCTACGCGTCCGATTGGATGAAACGTGCGAAATGCCTGCGAAAACTGGACCGCAAAGACGAAGCGGAACAGTCGGAAAAGAGGGCGTTGGAGTTCGAGCCGAACGCGGCCGAAGCCTGGCAGGATCGAGGTTTAGTGTTGGTTGATCTGGAAAGGTATGACGAGGTTCTGAAGTGCCTCGACAAGGCCCAGGAACTCGGCCTTGACGATGCGGCAACCTGGCGTTTTCGGGGAGTGACTCTTGGCAGACTGGGACGCTACGAGGAAGCGCTACCTGCCGTGGCGAGATCCGCCCAACTCGAACCCAACAATGTGCTCAACTGGCGAAATCAAGCCGTTGGTCTAGAGAGGCTAAGACGCCATGAAGAAGCCCTGGCATCCTACGACAAGGCGATCGAACTGGACCCCAACGATGCGAGTACATGGCGATGCCGGACTTATCCGCTACATCAACTCAAACGCTTCGAAGAGGCTTTGGCATCCTGCGACAAGACGATCGAACTGGACCCCAACGATGCGAGTACATGGCGATCCCGGGCTATTCTGCTGCATCAACTTGAACGCTACGAAGAGGCCTTGGCATCCTACGACAAGACGATCGAACTTGACCCCAACGATGCCAACACATGGGGATTCCGGGCTTATCTGCTACAACAACTCAAACGCTACGAAGAAGCCTTGGCATCCTACGACAAGGCGATCGAACTTGACCCCAACGATGCGTTCACGTGGCTAGCGCGTGCTTTGTGTCTGGGTTCAATGGCCCGGTTCGAAGAAGCGTTGGTGTCGGCCGACAAGGCTCTGGAGATCGAACCGGGCAGTTTGTATGGATTGGGACTTCGTGCCGTCGGCCTGCTTGAGTTGGGCAAGCGCGAGGAATCGTTGGCAGTGCTTGAGGAATTAGTGAAGCTGGATCCGGACGACCGCCATGCTTGGAGCAACCGAGGCGTGACGTTGAGCAGCCTTGGACGGCATGAGGAAGCGCTGGCTTCGTTCGACCGGTCGCTGGAACTCGCGTCGGTAGAGTTCGACTTCGATATTTGCTCGAATCGTGCGGTGGTTCTGGCGTTGTTGGGAGGTTGGGATGAAGGCGTCGGTGCGTTGGACGAGACGTTGCGCCGCTTCGCCGAAGAAGGCGGGGTTGATGCAGGTGGCGAGGTGGACATTGTCCGCAACATGTTGATCCGCACACAGGAGGTGGCGACGTGGCAACGGCACATCGCGACTTGGATCGAACTGTTCGACAAGCACGGTGTCCTTCCGGCGTTGGGACGGGGACTGGTGCGGAGCGTCCCCGCGTTGGCCATTTCGTGGCTCGGTGACGAGGTTGGCCGGGCGTGGCGGGACGTGTGGCAGGAGTTGGGAGGGGCGTACCCGGAGTTGGAGATTCCCTTGCGGCTGCTCGACGCGGCGGTCCGTTACCGGGAGAAGCCGGACGTGCGGGTTCTGCTGGGGTTACCGATTGAGGAACGGGAGTTGTTGAAACCGTTGCTGGGCTTGAGAGAAGCGTCGCAGCAGGAAACGATCGCGGATACGTCGGTGTAGCAGTGCCGTCTCCTTCGCAGACCGACGGACATGAGTATCGAAGCCGCACGAGCAAGCCCTTGCTGCTAACTTGCCCTGATTGCGTTGGGGGAGCGGATGGCGTATGATCTTGCTGTGGGTTTCGGCAAGATGCCCTCGGGGAGGTCCCGACGGGCTTGGAAACTTGTGAAGGGTTGCTGACGTTCTAACTGGACTTTTGCAAAACGCAGATTCAACCTCCCCTCTCCCTTTGGGAGAGGGGC
>CAYYOX010000357.1:0-5011 GCA_964473065.1 uncultured Planctomycetaceae bacterium
CGCTTGGGTAAGAGGGCCGTTTCGTTGGGGGTGGAGAAGAGTTGCCGCAGTTTGCCGAACCTTTGTCGCATGGTGCTGAACTCCTCGGTGGATCGATGAGGGATACACTGAAGCTACGCCCACCAGGATAGCAGGTTGGGAATCTCTGGTCAAGTTTTCGGGAGGAAAAAGGGGAAAGACGGGAAAAGGGGAAAAAGAAGAGGGGGAAAGGGGAAAGGCGAAAAGGGGAAAAAAGAAAACACTGTGGCGGCACGATCGGGTTCCGCTACGAAGAGACCGCGGATTACACGGATGTCACGGATAGAATTGGCAGAGTATGGCATCTTGCCGCTTCACATCCGAGCTATCTGTGTAATCCGTGGTTCGATTGGCGGAGTTAGAGGTCCATTTTGACCATCACGACGAAGGCTAGGCCGGCGGCGATGGCGCCTAGGACTGCGGCGACTGCCGTGTCCATCATGCTCACGCCGCCGAGGATGGACTTTGTTAGCACATACAACATGACGACCGAGTTGAAGGCCACAAACGCGATCTTGCTGCGCTGGGCCGTCTTCCCTTCACGGGAGCCGGGCGCGCGTTCCCGCTTCTTGGCCGCCGGTTTGGATGCCGGCTTGGAGCTCGCCGACGGCACGGCGGCCGGGGCGACTGCGTCGCGGGGATAGTACTTGGCCACGGCCGCGTTGATGCCGGATGCCGTGCACAACACGGTTCGCACGGGCATCTCGAACCGCAGCCGGAGTTCTTCCTCGATGTCGGGGACCAGCGGGTTGGGCGAGGCGACCAGCAGTTGCTCGGCGGCAATCCTTACCGGAACGCACGAGTGCTGCCGAGCCAACGTGGGTGGAACCCGGGGCGCCAATGTTTCGTCGATGCCGATGTCTTCCAACTCGATATAGGGCAGCCCGACCGATTCGGCATAAGCCAGCATCACGGTCTCGGCCGGGGCCACTTTCTGCTGGACCAAGGCGTCGCGAATCTCCAGCCCGATCGCGTCGGCGTAGCTGCGGGCCTTTTGCAACTGATCGCGATCGACCGACTGGTTGGCCAGGAGGATTTCTTCCAGCGAGCGGCGCTGCCCTTCGGCTTGACCCTCGCGACCGAGTGAGGCGTCGTATTCCCGTTTTCGCTGGGCATCGGTCAAACAGAGCATGGCCGTGGCCAGTTCGTTCAGCAACTCTTGCGACTGCCGGGCGTAGTCGCCGGTGGCGAACTTGCGCACATGGGCGTTCATTTTCCGATAATGCTCGCGGATCTTCGGCACGTTGTCTTCGAACTGCTTCAGCCGCATAATCTGATAGTAGTCCAACGGCCGGGCGGTCTCTTTGATCCCCAACCATTCGCGATAAACGTCAAGCTGTTCGGACATAGACCCCGACTCCCATTCTGCTTACTGGTCCCCTCTCCCTTTGGGAGAGGGTTAGGGTGAGGGCTTGTGTGTCTTTTCCACGCCCTCACCCCCGGCCCCTCTCCCAGAGGGAGAGGGGAGGTTGGATCCTGATACTGACTCACTCTACCATATACTCACTTGCGAGTCTCGCGTAAGCGTCGATTTGCTGTTTGCTGAGCCCGCTGCGCCGTTCGATTTCGATGGTGGCTTGCCGCTCGGCCGATTTGGCTTGGGCCTCGACCTTGATCCGACCCGACTCGTCGAACGAGTAGGTCACGTCGATGGGCGAACCCTTGGGCAAATTGGGCGGCAGCTCGGTAATGCGGCATTTGCCCAGCAGCGAGCAGGCCCGCGGGTCCGGCGCGTCGCCCTCGATGACCTGCACGCTGACGCGCTGTTGGTTGTCTTTGGTGGTCTTGAAAGTCTGCGTCACCTTGGCCGGCAAGGCCGAATTGCGCGGGATCATCACGTGATTGATGTCCTTTTGGCTGCTGGGATTGCGCGCCAAGACCCCCAGCCCGTGCGAGTTGACGTTCTCCTGCTTGACCGAGGCGAGCATTTTGCGAACCCGTTCGGCCAGTTCACTCTTCTCGCCGCGGTGCTTCACGTCGAGGATGGCGGCATGGATCGCGGCGCCCTGGGCCACGGCCGTGTGGGGAGAAATCTCGTCGAACGGTTTTTGGCCGGTGAGCTGCTCGACCATCCTGGACACTTGCGGCATCAGGGTCGAGCCACCGACCATCACCACCGCATCCAATTGCTCGGGCGTGATTTGCGCCTGCTCCATAACTAACAACGTCGTGTCGGCCGTGCGTTGCAGGAGGTCGGCCGTCAAGGTTTCGAACTGATCCCGCGTGACGGTCACCGAGAGGGCCTTGCCTTCGTGCCGGCAGGCGATCGTGGCCTGCGACTGCTCGGAGAGGTCGAGCTTGGCCAGATCGCAATCGTTTTGCAGCACCTGGACCGTGGCGGGCGATTGGTGGATGTCAAGGCTGTGTCGCGATTGGAACTCTTTGGCCACATGGTCCAACAAGCGATCGTTCCAGTCGACGCCGCCGAGTCGCACGTCACCGTCGGTGGCCAGCACGCGGAAGTGGGTCGGCGTATAGCGGACGACCGTCACGTCGAACGTACCGCCGCCGAGATCGAAGACCAAGGCAGTTCGCGGTTTCGCATGGCTGGGTCCCACGGCGCCGAGCTCGCCGCGGTGCCAGGCATAGGTCAGCGTGGCAGCGGTCGGCTCGTTGATGATGTCGATCACGTTGAACCCGGCGATGCGGCCGGCGTCCTGGGTGGCCTTACGCCGCGTATCGTTGAAATAGTAGGGCACGGTGATCACAGCGTTGCCGATCTTGCCGAGCCGCTTCTCCGTGTCCTGGCGAAGCTTCTTGAGAATCAACGCCGAGAGGAACTCGGGCGTGATCTCCCGGCCGTCGAAGGTCCGTTTGAAATGCGTGTCGCCCATGTGGCGCTTGATCCGCTCGACGACATTCTCGGGATCCTCCATGGCCGCCCGCATCCGGTTCGGGCCGACCACCACATGGCCCCCTTCGACCAGCAACACGAGACTCGGCGTCTCCTGTTGCTCGTCCTCGTTGAGAATTGTAACCGGAGTGCCGTCGTCGTCGAGTCGGGCAATCGACGAGAACGTCGTTCCCAGATCGATTCCGACCGTGTGCCCTTCTCTGAACTGCATAGTTGTCACTTTCCTCGATGGTCCGGGTGGGCTGAATGACGAAATCCGAATGACGAAACTTGCTTCGTCATTCGTCATTTGTGCTTCGTCATTATCCCCTATCTAAAGTTCCTCTTCATATTCCGAATCCTCCGCCGGTTTCTTGGGCGTTGGCTTTGCCGGAGGTTTCTCTTCGGGCTGCGGTTGCGCCGGTGGCGCTTCGGCCTGCAGGAATTGGATTCCGCCGGCCACGGCGAATAGGTACGGCCGGAAGCGATCGTGCGTGCCCTTGGAGGCCCGAAGTTCCAGGGTGTACTTTCGACCGGCGACGACCGTCTCGGCAAACACGCGCTCGATAACCTTCGTCTTATTCACTCTTCCCTGGCGTCGGTAGGTGATCCCCACAAAACGCTTGACCTCGACGGGCGTAATTTCGTCGGCCAGCCGGGCCGTTTTTCCGTCTTGCTCCAGCAGGGCCGAAACCTGCTCGGCGAATTCGTCTACGTTGTCGTTGGAGACGTTGAACACATCCTCGTAGTCCTCGGCCGTGAGCATAATGGTCGGATAGCGCAGCTTGGATGACGCTTTGAAGCGGACGATCCACTTGCTGTCTCGCGACGGAATATGCCAGCCGGCCGGCGGAGCGACCACAATCCGCCCGTCGTCCAAGGGCTCCATCGGCTCGCCCAACTTGGGAAGCTCATCCACGCGGAGCGTCTTCGACTCCTTCGAGACGGGCGCCTTGGCCGGGCCGCCGCAGCCGGACAAGAGGGCCGCGGACAAGCCGATCGTCATTGATACGAGTAGGGTCGATAAGAATTGGGACAACGTCTTCATGGTCGCCACCGAAAACGGGAATGCGGAAGCGGAGATTACGCCGGTCTTCCTGATTGTTGCCCGACATCCGCGATGTGTCGCCGAACCTATTCCTCGATCACTTCCTTGACGATCTGCACGAAATGCGGCGTCTTGGCTTTGGTCGTCAAGTCTTCCGCCTTCTTGTCGGCCTGCTTGCGTTGGCTGTATTCGAACAGGGCCACGCGTTTCAGGGACTGATTGAATACCCCCCAAAAGGCCTTGAGTCGCACTTCCTTGACGACTTTCGCGCGAGACTTGCGTTTGGTCGCCTTTTTCTTGGCCGCCTTCTTTTTGGTCGTTTTCTTGGCTTTGGCCTCCGGTTTCTCGCGTTCGGCGGCGTCGCTCTCTTCGCGCAACTCTTTTCTGTTCAGTATTTTACGAGCCATTTTTTCTTCCCAGGAAGGATTATGATCGACCCGGCAGACGCAGGCAAGAGACCAACGGCCATGCCACCCAAAAGGGCTATTTCACTTCGAACCCTTAATAATACCCGATTTCCCGGCCACCGGCCAGTGGGACATCGGCAATTTGGCTTTTTTGCGGCGAACCGTGGCTGTGGTGCAACGTACAGAACTTCCGGGGAAAGCGACCCCCGGGCTGGTCGCTTCAGCGACCAGTTTCTCATGGGGCCAGTTTCTCATAGGGCTTGCCCGGCAATCCCCGGCGCGATAGCCTTAATAAGGGTGTGCCACTGCTTCGCTGAAACGCTAATCCCTAGCCCCTAACCCTTCCCTCATGCCTTTCCTCTGGCTACGCACCTGGAAACTGGGCATTAAGAGCCTGCTGTTGCATCCGCTTCGCTCGTTGTTGACGGTGTTGGGGATCTTTATCGGCGTGGCCAGCGTGATTTGGCTGTTGGCCATCGGCGAAGGGATCAGCGAGCAGGCCCAACGCCAGATCGCCGAACTGGGGGCCAACAACATCATCATCCGCTCGATCAAGCCGCCCAGCGAAGTCACCGAAGGGACCACGGGAATGATCCCCTACGGCGTGACGCGGGCCGATTTCGAACGGATCACTGAGACGGTCTATACGATCGAGAGAGCCTTGCCCATCCGCGAGATCCGGCGCCGGTTCAGCTATGCGGGCCG
>CAYYOX010000357.1:5111-7358 GCA_964473065.1 uncultured Planctomycetaceae bacterium
TCGAGAGAGCCTTGCCCATCCGCGAGATCCGGCGCCGGTTCAGCTATGCGGGCCGCCGTGTGGACGGGCGGCTGGTCGGCTGCACGCCCGAGTATGCCGAAGTGACCCGACTGGTGGTCGACCGCGGACACTTCCTCACCGACGCCGAGCTGCACGACAAGCAGAACCACTGCGTGTTGGCCGCCGAGACGGCCGCACAGTTGTTCCCCTTCGAAAACCCGCTGGGCCGCTCGATCCATGTCGAGGAAGCGTACTATGTGGTGGTGGGTGTGATGGAATCGCGGGCCCCCTCGGCCGGGATCGGCGGGTCGCTGGCCGCCCAGGATTTCAGCAACGACGTCTATATCCCCATCACCACGCTCTGGAGTCGCATCGGCGATCAGATCTTCACCCGCCGCAGCGGCACGTTCGAGGGCGAAGTGGTTGAGCTCAGCCAGATCACGTTGCGCGTCAATGACGTCGACAACGTACTGAAGACGGCCGAGTTGGTCGAAGCCATGCTCAAACGCCATCACCGCAACCAGGACATCGGCATTACCGTGCCGTTGGAACTGCTGGAGCAGGCGCGGACCACCAAGCTGATGTTCATCATCTTCATGGGCCTGATCGCCGCCATCTCGTTGCTGGTCGGCGGCATCGGCATCATGAACATCATGCTGGCCACCGTCACCGAGCGAACCCGAGAGATCGGCATCCGCCGCGCACTGGGCGCCAAGCGGGGCGATATCATTCGGCAGTTCCTGGTCGAAACGGTGGCCCTCTCGACCGTGGGTGGAATCACGGGCGTACTCGGCGGGCTGACCTGCCGACCGGTCTCCCGCATAACCTTCGACGTGTTGGAGAAGAGTCTCCCCGACGTAATGAACCAACTCCCCGACGTCATCCGCCACGTCGAGCCGATCATAGTCCCCTGGTCGATGCCGCTGGCGTTCGGCATTTCGGTAACCATCGGCATAGTCTTCGGGCTCTATCCCGCCAAGCGCGCCGCCGCCATGGACCCCATCGAAGCGCTCCGCCACGAGTAGAAGAATAAAGGTGTCAGGAACCGTTTCTGCGTTTTTTCGTCAAAACGGTTCCTGACACCTTTTTTCCTTCAATAGGCCATTGACGAGTGGCCGAGCGGCCCGATAAGCTGGGGCGTACACAGTTGCCAACTTAGACCGCCAACTTAGTCCATTGAAAAGGGAGGTTCTTGGATGTACGAACCGGGCACATTCGGCGAGTCGGTCGTGCTGATGCTGGTGTCGATGATCTGCTGGGGATCCTGGGCCAATACGTTCAGCTTATGTCGTGGCAAGTACCGGTTCGAACTCTATTATTGGGACTATGCCGTGGGCGTACTGTTGGGGACCGTGGCGCTCTCGGCCGTGCTGGGGCTGCAGTCGATGGTCTTTCGCGGCGAGATGGCCGCCAGCAACGTAGGCTGGGCATTGCTTTCCGGGGCCGTGTTCAATGTCGGCAACGTGCTGCTGGTCGCGGCGATCAGTCTCACGGGCATGGCAGTGGCCTTCCCGGTGTGCATCGGATTGGCCCTGCTGATCGGCGTGGGCGTGAGTTGGTATGTACTGCCCGTAGTGCCGGCCGCTCCGTTGGCGATTGGGGCGACGCTGATACTGGTTTCGATGCTCATGGACGGGGCCGCCTATCGCTCGGCCGCCAAAGAGGCCGTCTTCTCGGCCCGCGGCATTGTCATCGCGATCCTCGGCGGGATCCTCATGGGCGCCTTTCCGCCCTGCCTTCAGAAGGCGATGGTGGGCGACACGGCGCTGGATCCCTATTCGGCGTCGGTCATGTTGGCCGTGGGGATCCTTGCCTGCACCTTAGTGACCAACTATTTCTTCATGCGATGGCCGATTGCCGGCGGACCGCCGGTCACGATGGGCCAGTTCTTCAAGACGCCGCTTAAGTTCCACGTGCTGGGAATCCTCGGCGGGGCCGTTTGGGCAGGCGGGGCCGTGATGAATTTTATCGCCAGCAGTAAGGTGAGCGTGGCGATCGGCTACTCCTTCGGCACCGGTGCGACGCTGGTGGCCGCTTTCTGGGGCGTGTGCGTCTGGAAGGAATTCCAAGGCGCTCCCCGACGAAGCTATGTGTACCTGGTGGCAATGTTCGTACTATTCCTAGCGGGGATCGGAGTGATCGCTTACGCCAAAGCCATGGTTCCAGCCGGATAGAACTAGACACCCGAATCGATTGACAAACTCCTGAAATACGAAGGACCGTGATTATGAGCAAACCCATTGTGGT
>CAYYOX010000358.1:0-7316 GCA_964473065.1 uncultured Planctomycetaceae bacterium
CCGGGCCAGAGTTGCCCCGGGCTAGTTCGGATCGCCACCTACAAGAAGACGCTGCCTCCCGTGCAAAACAGGACGGACACACCGGTCAAAAAGCAACCAACGCACTCCCGCCCCTCTCTGTCCCAACGCCAGGCATCGGGAGGGACCCCGATAAACCACATAGTATATCAGAAATCCCCCGCGGAACAAGCCCCCCCACCCCCCAAGAAAACCCAATGATGATAGAAATCTGGTCGATCGACGGGGGGAATGGGTTGTGGCTAGCCATTAGCGGGCTAACCCCCCGGCCATTCTCCCATAGGGAGAGGGAAGGTTGAATCTGGAGTAAAAAGGTGATTTTCCTGATCCGGACTAGCTCGGGTCTGTGGCGTTGTCGGTGGTGATTATCGAGACCACGATGAGGGTTAGAAAGCCCAGCGGGATCGTTACGATGCCGGGCTGGCTGAAGGGGACGAGCGCCTGGTCGGCCGAGAGGCCGTAGACGTTCGTGAAGGTGTCCGCGCTGAGTAGGATCCAGGCGAGTGAACTGGTCATGCCGACAACAATCGCGGCGATGATGCCTTGGCGGGTGACACCTTTCCAAAACAGCACCATGACCAGCGAGGGCAAGTTGGCCGAAGCCGCCACACTGAACGCCCAGCCTACCAAGTAGCTGACGTTGAGCTCTTTGAACAAGATTCCCAACACGATCGCGATGGCCCCGACCACAACGGACGTGATCTTCGCAGTTTTCACTTTCTCGTGATCGGTCAGTTTGATTCCCATGAAACTGGAGATCAAATCGTGGGTGACCGCGCCTGCCGAGGCGAGGATCAAGCCGCTGACGGTACCCAGCACGGTCGTAAACGCGATTGCCGAGATCATAGCGAACAGCCACTCGCTCATGCTGCGTGCCAGTAGCGGTGCGGCCATGTTGCTGTTGGTCACGTCCAGCGCACCGCTGGTCATCGCTCCGAGGCCCATGTAAAGCGTCAAAACATAGAAGAAGCCGATGCTGGCAATGCCCACGATCGTACTCTTGCGAGCGGCGCTTACGTCTTTGACGGTGTAATAGCGGATCAGGATGTGAGGCAGCGAAGCGGTTCCGCAAAACAAAGCCAGCATCAGCGACAAGAAGTTCAGTTTGTCGATGGGGTTGTCGCTGCGGATTCCCTTGAAGCGAGGGTGCTCTCCGGGACGGAGGATGCGACGCCCGGGCGTGGGCTTCTGAAAGTAGACGGTGGTGACGGACCCATCGCTTTCGCTGATCTTTTGGTTTCCCCAAAGAACGACTTCGCTTTCTTGCAGCGTGCTGAAGAAGGATAACGGCCCCAGCGATCCCGTCCTCTTGACGTTTCCCGGAAGGCGGCTGATGTGACCAATGGGGTGTAATTCCGGCTCGCCCTTCTCGGTTCCTTTCGGCTGGCCGTTGACGAGGATCGCGCCATCGGGCCTGATGGTCAACAACTGCCCTTCCGACAAGAGAACGTGGCCGTTTTCCTGCTGAGCGACGGTCCACACAGTAATCGCGCCGGTATCGTTGTGCGTCGTGCGAACGAAGTTCGTGCCTTGCCACGGGCCGTCAGCCGGGAGCACCTTCGCGTCGGAAAGACCGGCGGCACGGCTGAGCTCCGCTTGAAGATTCTGCGGATCGAACGGGCCAAGAGTGCGGAACACATGCCCATCCGCACCACCACCGCTGGTCTCGAATCCTCGCGCGAGAATCATCAACGTCAGCACGGCACTGAAGACGATCAGCAGCGACCCCTTCAGGAACTGAATCCAAGTCGTCGAGACCATGCCCGCCGTGACGACGATAATGATGACCGTTGTCCCCACCAACAACACGCCGGCCCAATGCGGGAAGCCCAGCAGCGGTTGGACGAGCACTCCGGCCCCGACCATCTGCGGTATGAGATAGAAGATACTGACGGCCAGCGTGCTGATCCCGGCGGCAAGCTTGATGCCTCGCGATTGAAATCTGGAGTCCAGTGCGTCTGCAAAGGTGAACTTGCCAAGCCGCTTCATGGGCTCGGCGATGATAAACAACGCCACAATCCAACCCGCCAGGTACCCGATCGAGTACAGGAAGCCATCGTAACCGTGAAAGGCGATCATCCCACAAATGCCAAGGAACGAGGCGGCCGAGAGATAGTCGCCGGCGAAGGCGACGCCGTTGACGAACCAAGGGATTTGGCCGTGAGCCGCGAAATAGCCTTGCGGCGATTTGGCCTTGCTGCCGAGATAGAAGCTGATCGCAAGCGTGATTGCGACAAACAGGAAGAAGATCGCAACCGCGATCAACGAGGGCTCGTAGATCACTCCTCGACCTCCTGCTCGGCAGGCCGTTCCCTGCACAGAAAGCCATACACCAAAGCCAGGAGCAGGGCGGCGGCGATCAACCCGAAGCCATAAAGAATCGCGAGGTTCACTCCCGCAATCGGAGTCCATTCCATCACGTCGGCGGCAAACGCGTTGAGAAAGACAAAGCCGCCGTACAAGAACAAATAGACAACGAACAGCACGAAGCCAACCCGCGCGTTGCGTCTTTCCATGAATTCCTCAAGCCAGAGAATACTGTCGTTGCTGAATCGCGTAGAGCAATAGAATACCACCCCTAACACCGCAATAGAACCCCGCGCGGGGGTGAAGATACGGACCCAGCCGAGCAGGGCGAGGTTGAACTCCGCGTCGAGAAAGCAACGTATACTCCGCACGGCCAAGACTTGAGGGTCCCCCAGCGTGTTTTGAAGTAGCCGTTGCGGCATCTGGCACGAACTGATCGAGCTTCAATTCGGCCTGAAAGGCTGAGATATGAAAGCCCAGGGCAACGCCCTGGTTGTTACTTCAGCAATAGGGCCATTTATGGTCCTTTCCGCCGCAGGCGGTATTAGACCCGGCGTTTACGCCGGGTTGCGCGGGCTCTACCCGCCACGTTCTGGCCGTGCCCGTCCCGCCCCGGCTTCGCCGGGGCGGGACGGGCACGGCAGCGGAGCTCGCTAGGCTACCTGACGACCCGTGCTGAAGCACGGGCCTAATACCGCCTACGGCGGAAAGGGCCGTAAACGGCCCTTCGGGCCCGCTGACGTGCAACTCAGAGCAAACCCCAAATGCTTTCTCAGGCAGTTGTGCTTTGGAGGCTTCACCCACAGAAAACCGCCATTTGTGCCCGTCCTGGGTATATCTTGACATCGATCGCCAACCTGCCATATTGAGAATCCATGCAACGCCCCCATGGCGGGGTGACAAACGAGCAACCAACGTCTATGATTCGACCTGCTGCGTGCGTGAGAGGATGCAAATCTGCGGCCTAAAGGTGATACGCAGAAACTATCTATAAACAAGTTATGTGGCCAAGATTGCCCTTTGTAAGGAGATGCGATGGCAGATCCATTGACACTTCCCAGCATCCAAGCCGCTATTCGCGCTATTCAAACTCGCTTGAACCGAGCCACCAGTGCTGGAGACAATTGGCTGTTGTTCGAAGGTGATGCGTGGGACAAACGCGCCTGCGAATCATACTTGCTTGACGCTTGGGTCCTCCTTGTTGACCTAATCGCGCGGCTGAACCATGGCCCACTTCTCGAATTTGCCAAGGACGAATTTGAAAAATGCAAGAACAACCCTACTGCTTCCGAGATGGGGCCCGAGGAACCATTTCTGATTTGGTCGGGCCAAGCATACAGCCTTATGCAGATGGTTCAGGATCTTTACGTTTCCGACGATCCGAAAACTTCCGATCCAAAGAATGTCGATCATCTTCTGGCAATCATTCGTAACTCCGAGTATTACATCACGTCTCGCGCTGCGTTTGGATGGATACCTTGTCGCGAAGATGACGTACACCGACGGCTGGAAGGTCTACTGAAATGCACGTACACCGATATACTTACAAAACCGCCACTTGCTAAACCGATCAAGGGCTTCATTCCAGATTCTGGCATTCCATCGCTGAATACGTTGCTCGAATACAAATTCATCGAAACCGAGGCGGAAGGTAAAACCGTCATCGATCAGATTTTCGCCGATATTGGCGGATATCAAACCGATGCGTATGATACGTTCGTGTTTGTTATTTACGAAACGGTGCGGCTATTCGCCGAAGGCGAATGGCTCGCAGGAATTGCGGCCAGCAAGCCTAGAAACCGCGTCGAGACGATAGTCATTCACGGCATGCTGCCGACAGATGACGACAAGACCCTTTCATCAAATTTACAGGATAAACGTAAGGCTTCTGTGCCCGCAAAACAAACAGACAAGAAACAATCCACACCGAAAGATAAGGCCACATAGCCAGACAAGACGACATCAGGACGACATCAGACGACACCAGGGTCAGACTCTAAATATTATAAAATGCGGAGATTTAGGGAAGCGAGGGCGGGCTAGGTGCAATGAGTGACGGTTGTGGCATGGCGGCTTCGCGGCTAGAATGCCGTTTGGCGCTGCGCATCAAATCCTCCGTCGCGTCGGCCAACCCGTAAGCCGCTCCTCCAAGAGCAATTGTCCAAACAAGACCGCGTATTCGCCAAGTGGCAGTAAATTATAATATTTAGAGTCTGACCCTGACGGCCCATTGCAAAGACGCAGCCTCGGATTGCACAGCAACTTGGCGAGACTCTGCAACACCTTCCGCCGGATATCGCTGCGCGAATCAACGAGGATTACGCTTCAATGATGACCCCACAGTCGGCAGAAGCTATACATGAGCGAGTGGCAGACTTTCGTGAACGGTGTGGTGGAACTGAATTACCAGATCACCTTTTGGAGGCGCATTTTTCCGGTGATCCCGTTGGCCACCTTGTGAAAAGTTGGGCTGCTACCAACTGCATCGATCAAGAGGGGCTCGTCTCGCTACTGAATTTCGAGAATCTGTCGCTATGCGGCAGAAACAGACATATCCGAATCCGCAATGGCATTGGCAATTTCGACTACAATGCTGCATTCGATAATGATACGGCGTTTGCATTTTAATGCTACAAGGTCCACGCATGTCTTTGGGGTCAGGCCGTGATTTGTGATCAGCGGAACGGAAGGGGGAACTTGGGGACAACCTCGATATCGCAAGGACCAAACTCCGGCGGCAGTTGGGATCGGTTGGGGGCTGACGGCCTCTCTCGGCCGCGGATGAAACACGGAAAGCTGAAAGCGGAGAGCGGAAAGCTGAGGGCTCTGCTTCTTCGGCCTTGTGGCCCGGCGGTGGCGAGGCGCTTGACAGGGGCGATTCGAGCGTGGATAATCGACCTTTTCTGTTGTTGGGAAAGGTCCTGACAAGCTTTTGGCAGTTAATGGAAGGTTGATTCTATGACGCGTGTGACGATCCGAAGTTGGGCGAAATCTGTGGTGGCTGCGATGGGGCTAGTGCTGGTTGGCTCCTTTTGCTCGGCGGCGACGACTCAGGTGGTCGAGTATCCGGGAACATCGCCCGGCGTGGCACAGGCCCGGATCGATGGCCATGAACTGGCCTTGGAAAACGATGTGATTCGCTGTCTCTGGTCGGTCGAAAACGGTGTGCTGCGGCCTGTTAGCGTGACCGACAAGGCGGCTGCTAAGACCTTGACGTTCGACGACGCCGAGGTCTTCGAGATTGCCGTGCCGGGCATGGGACTGCTTGCCGCTTCGACCTTTACTTTGATAGAAGAACCGCAACTGCACGACTTGACCCCGCAGGCCGACTCGATCAAGTTGGCCGGGCGTTTTGCCGGCAAGCAGATCTCGGCCGTGCTTCGCTCTGCGGACGGCAAGCTAGAGGTCCTTTGGCGGGCCGAGTTGCGCGACGAGGGCAATGCCGTGCGGCAGGCGTTTACGCTTCGGACCTTGGGAAAAGACATCCCGCTGGGGCAAGTCTCGCTGATCAACCTCTCGGCGCCGCAGGCCAACGTGATCGGGTTGGTGCCCGGTTCGCCGGCCGTCTCGGGCAATCTGTTCTTTGCCCTGGAGCATCCCAAGTCGGTCAGTTCCGTGCTGGACGCCACCACGCGAAACAACCTTGCACTGGGGCGACCCGCCACGGCCAGTGCCGAGTGGGGCCCGTACAAAGCCGCCTTGGCCGTCGACGGCGACTACACGGTTGGCAATTACTGGGGGGCCAGCGACGCGCCCGTCTGGTTTCAGGTCGATCTGGAGAAGCCGGTCGAGATCAACAAGATCCGACTGGTCACCTGGCACAACAACAGCCGCGTTTATCAATATCGCATTGAAACCCGCGCTACCGAGGACGGCCCCTGGGAACTGGCCGTCGATGCCTCGAAGAACACCGAAGCCGCCACTAGCCGCGGCCATGTCCATCATTTCAAGCCGCGCAAGGCGCGACATGTCAAGGTGACGATTCTGAACAACTCGGAAGGCAATAACTTCGGCGGACACATCGTCGAACTCGAAGTCTTCCACGAGACGGCCGAGGATCTCGCACGCAAGACCGACGAAGACAAGCGGATTCGTTGCTCCTTGGTCCGCGATGTGCCACTGAAGACGGGCAAGCCGGTCACGGAAACGTCGGTCATCGGCGTAGTGCCCGGCGGTCAGCTTCGACGCGGGTTCCTCTACTACGTCGAGCGCGAGCGGGCCCATCCCTATCGGCCCTTTTTGCACTACAACTCGTGGTACGACGTGGCCTGGGCCGGCCGTTTCATGAAGGAAGGCGAGTGCGTCGAGGCCATCGAGATCTTCGGCCGCGAGCTGACCGAAGAACGGGGCGTACGGCTGGCCTCCTTCGTTTTTGACGACGGGTGGGACGATCCGAAAACGCTGTGGAAGATCGACAAGAAGAACTTCCCTCGCGGTTTCGCGCCGTTGCTGGCCGCCGCGCGGAAATACGAGAGCACGCTCGGCACCTGGATGTCGCCTTGGGGCGGATATGGCGGTGCGAAGACGCAGCGGTTGCAGTATGGCCGCGAGCAGGGCTTCGAGATCGGGCCGACCGGGTTCTCGATCGCCGGCGAAAAGTATTTCGCCCGATTCCTCGAAACGTCGCTGGGGATGATCAAGGAAAACGGCGTAAACTTCTTCAAGTACGACGGGATGAGCGCCGGTGACATCAACGAGACCGACGCCTTGATCCGATTGATCCGCGAGCTGCGCGGGGCGGCGCCGGACCTGTTCGTCAGCCAGACCGTCGGCACCTGGCCCTCGGCCTATTGGCTCTGGCTGGGTGATGCGACCTGGCGCGGCGGCCACGACATGAGTTGGCACGGCGCCGGCTCGAAACGTCAGCAGTGGATCACCTACCGCGACGTGGACACCTATCACGGCGTGGTGGTCAAGGGGACGTTGTATCCGCGGAACGCGCTGATGACCCAGGGCGTGTGGCACGGGATTCGGGGCCTCCCGACTGTCAA
>CAYYOX010000359.1:0-7290 GCA_964473065.1 uncultured Planctomycetaceae bacterium
CTATCCACTATCCACTATCCACTATCCACTATCCACTATCCACTATCCACTAACCCCCTCAATCTCGGCCATGACTTCATCGGGGATGTTGAAGTTGGCTGAGACGTTTTGTACGTCGTCGTGGTCGTCGAGTTGTTCCATGAGCTTGAGGATTTTTCGTGCGGCGGAGGCGTCCAGGTCGACTGTGTTTTGGGGAATGCGTGAGATCTGGCTGGCCTCGGGGGTGATCTCGGCATCGGCCAGGGCCTTGGCGACGGCCTGATAGGCGGTCGGGTCGCAGGTGATCTCGAAATTGCCGGCGTCCGGCTGCACATCGTCGGCGCCGGCTTCCAGGGCGAGTTCCATGAGCGTGTCTTCGTCGGCCTTGTCGGCGGAGATCAGAAACAGTCCCTTGCTGTCGAACATCCACGCCACGCAGCCGGTGCTCCCCAGTTTGCCGTCGCCGCGTTCGAAGATTTTGCGGATCTCCGGTGCGGTGCGGTTGCGGTTGTCGGTGAGCACTTCGCACAGCACGGCCACGCCGCTGGTGCCGTAGCCCTCGTAAACGACCTCGTCGAGATTGCCTCCGTCGAGCTCGCCGGTGCCTTTCTTGATGGCCCGTTGGATGTTGTCCTTGGGCATACTGACGGCCTTGGCGTCGTCGATGGCGTATCGCAGGCGGAGGTTCATCTCGGGATCTCCGCCGCCCATCTTGGCCGCCACAATGATGGCCTTGGAAAGCTTGCTCCAGACCTTGCCGCGTTTGTTGTCGATCAGGGCCTTCTTGTGTTTGATACCTGCCCAGTGTGAATGACCTGCCATGAACTTGCTTCCTGAATAACAATGAACAAAAGAATACGGATTGATGATCGATGACGGCCGCTTATGGCGAGGGCTGCTGGGGGATGGCCTTTATTTTCTCTTCCATCAGTCTGGCCTTTTCCAGTTCTTGCTCGGCATTGTGGGCTTCGGCCGCCCGCCCAAACGCATCTCTGGCCTCGTTATACTGACTATTCTTCAGGTAGGCATCACCCAGGTGGTCGAAAATGGTCGCGTCGGGCGACTCCTCACCGGCATCGGCGACCGCCCGCTGCAACTCGGCTACGGCCTCGGGATACCTTCCCAGGCGGAAATAGATCCACCCCAGGCTGTCGCGGTAGGCGATGTTGTCCGGCTCGGCCTCGATGGCCTGTTGAATCATCTTCAAAGACCGCCCGAGATGCTTGTTCTGATCGGACCAAAGGTACCCCAGGTCGTTCAATGCCCCGATGTCGTCGGGAAACTCGTCGAGCACTTGCTGCAACCATTCTTCCGCTTCGGGCAGGTTCTCTTGCAACGCGTAGAGGCTGGAAAGCACGATCCGCGACTCGCGCAATACGTCGCGGACTTCGTCCGATGAATAATCGGCGTCGAAGCGTTCGATCACTTGGCGATAGGCGTCGATCGCTTCGCCGTAGCGTTTGGCCCGATAAAGGATCCAGGCGACACGCGTGTGCAGCGAGGGCGAATCGTCTTTCAATGCCGCGGCTTTTCGAGCTGCCGTCAAAGCCTCCTCGAAGCGGTCGTCCAAGGCCAAGGCGCCGGAGAGGAAATAGTGGAAGCGAGGATCGTCTTCCGGCAGGGCCTTCTCGTCCAGGGCACGCTGGAACACCTTGGCGGCGTCGCCCGGGCGTTCTTCAATCAACAGTCGAGAGCCCCAAACCAGGAAAGTCTGCGACGCTTCGTCCGGCTCGGCTTGTACGGCCAGATCGAACAGTTCGGCAGCCATCTCGAATTGTTTGCCTTCCATGCCGAGCAGGGCTACGGCCATCGGCGCGCGGTAGTCGAGCTTCTCGGCGTCGGCCTGATGTTGCCCGCGGACCGCCTCGGCCAGCGACTGCAACAACTGTGCGTTGCCGGTGATCGCGGCGATCTCGTCGCCGAGCGAAGCCAACATTCCGGTCGCATGAAAGGCTTCGGTAAGCGTCTGAAGCAGCCGGTCGACGCGATCGGTCTTCCGGTAGATCTCGACCAACTTCCGGTATCCGGTGCTGGTGGGAGCTTCCTTGGAGAGTTCGACATAGAGCGGCTCGGCCTTGTCGAAGTTTTGCTTCTCGTGGTATTTCTCGTAGTATTTCTCGGCAAGGAAGTACTTCAGCGGCGTGTCCTGCGGGTGCTCGCCATAGAGGGTCTCCAAACGCGGCAGGAGTTCTTCCACCCGACCTGAGTCACTGAGGAGTTGTTCGAGCAACTCGAAGGGCGCCATGCCTTCGTCTTTCAGACCGGCGGCAATCGCGGCCTCCAAAGCCGGCAGGGCCTTGGCCGATTCGTTGCGTTTGGCGTGAATTCGAGCCAAGTGGAACTGCAGCAGGCTTTCGTTGGGGACGGCTTGATGCGCTTTTTCGAAGGCCCTTTTCGCCGCGTCCAAACGACCGGCGCCCAAGAAACACTCGCCGAAAAGGCGATACGTGGCTTCCGGTTTACCCAGCAGGGCCGCCTTGGCCGGCTCGTCGAGCCCGAATTGTTCGGGATGTTCCAAGGCTTCGTCGACGTGCGCCAAGTGTTCGGCCGCCTTGGCGTGCTCGGCGAGCAGGAAGTAGAGACGCCCGATCTCCCATCGCAACTGCACGGTTTCCCGTTGCCTTGCGGCTTCGGACGAGTTCGCGTCGGTTAGTGCTTTTTCGTAGAGTTTCGCGGCGTCGGCCAGATCGCCCGCTTCGGCCAAACCGGCGGCCAGCCGCTTGAGGAGTTTCGGATCGGGCTCATCAAGTTCGACGGCCTTCAGCACGTAGCGGACAGCCTCACTGTAGCGCTTCAACTGGATGGCCAGCGACACGATCGTCCAGCCGACTTCCAGGGACTCCGGGTCGCTCTGGAATGCGCGTTGGTACAAGCGGAGCGACTCGGGAAACTTCTGCCGCTTTTGCAGCATGCGCGCCGCGGCGAACAGCGAAAGGGCTTCCAGCCGATCCCGGTCGGCTTCGCTGCGGGAATGTTTTTGTACCAGAGGTTGGGGCGTGTCTTCCAGAACGAGCGGCACCGGTTGCCCAGCGACTGGCGGCGTGTTCTCACTGGCCTCGGCAGCATGAGATACCACGGCCGTTACGACCAGCAGGGTCGCCAACGTCAACATCATCCATGGCGGTCGAACCGGGTGAACGCACACAGCCGATTACCTCCGCCCGGGGCTAGCGTGGTTTTTTCTTAGACAGTTTTCGCGACGTAGCTTTCGTCTTCGGTTTTTCCGAAGCAGCGGGCTTCTCCTTGGCGGGCTTCTCCTTGGAGGGCGTTTTCTTCTTGGTGGCCTTGGCTTTTGTTTGCCCCGCAGTTGGCTTCTTTTCTTCGCCGACGTCCTCTTTCTTCTTCTTTCCCTTGGCCGGTTGCTTCTTGGGAGGATCTTCGAGCGGGGCCGGTTTGGCCGTTTTGCCGGTGCGTCGCTTGGGTAGCCGGTCCTTGACCTCGGGGTTGATTTCCAGAAGTACTTTTCGGATTGCCGGCGAGTATGGATTGGCCGAGAAATCAGACCCGAACTGGTGCAACATCGACCCGAACGAGATCCCCTTCGACTTGGCGACCGCCCGTTCAAGCCCTGGCACCATGCCGGCCTTTGCGTCCTTTTCGGTCACTAAATCCAACAGTCGCAGAGCTGCCATCGTGCCCGAGTCGATTGGAATCGAGTGGCCTCCCAAGGCCGCTTGCACCACATAGGAGACCGTGAAGTGGGTGGTTCCGTCGAGTTTGTGGAGCCACTTGACGGTTGGGCCGAGGTTCTGCTTGCGATACTCTTCCAAATCGAACGCATAAGCCGCCTCGAAGATGCTTTGCAGCACACGCTTGAGCCGATTGGCTGCGGCCCGGGGATCGGGAAGTCGAGCCATGGTTTCGCCCAGTTCGGCGATGCTGGTGACGCGGACTTCGTTCCAATCGAAGAACGTGTGGACTACCGCGGCGTAGGCTTCGTCGGCGGCCCCGTATTGGGCATCTTCCAGACAACACGCGAACAGCAAGTGCTCCAGCACGGGCCGCTCAGGCGGATCGGCGGCCGGTTTGAAGTGCTTCTTGAGAATCTTTGCGACTTTCGTGAATTGAGCCGTGCGGCTGACAGATCCCATGGGCGTGACTTTCGGCGTGGTGGGTGGTTAGGGCGTATTACTATCAGATCGATTCTGTTGGAAAACAAGTGGTTAGTCGGTTGACCGGTCTGTGTCTGGTTCGTCTGTGTCTGGAGATTCGGGGTTGGGGAGGATCTCGCCGAGGATTCGCGAGATTTCGATCGAGTGTTTCACACCCTGGTCGAGGATGAAGTTCAGCCGCGGCGTATAACGCAGGTCGATGCGCTTGGCAATCTTCGTTTGCAGGAATCCGGCGGAACTCTGCAACCCTTTGAGGCTCAACTGCTGGTGCGTTTCGTCCCCCATCACCGACACGTGTACCTTCGCGTTGCGCAGATCGCCGGAGACCTCGACATAGGTCACCGTGACGTCGCGGACTCGCGGGTCTTTCAAGTCGGCTAAAATGGCCATCGAGACCACTTCGCGAATGGCTTGGGCAACTTTTTGGGAACGTCGAGAGGGCATGGCGTCGCGTTAAAGCAGTGGGTCAGGAAACCGTTTCGGTGTCGAACGTGCGGCGGACTTCCTCGATCTTGTACGCTTCGAGAACGTCTCCTTGTTTTAGGTCGTTGAATCCCGCCAGTCTGATTCCGCATTCGTAGCCCTCGCGGACCTCGCGGGCGTCGTCTTTCACTCGCTTCAAGGAATCCAGCTTGTAATCCCCGATAACTCGACTCTCGCGAATGACGCGGATCCGGGCGTTGCGCTCGATGGTTCCCGCCAGTACGCGGCAACCGGCGATCGTCCCCAGCCGGCTGATCTGGAACGTCTGTTGCACCAGGGCACGGCCCAGCTCGCGTTCGAGTTCTTCCGGCTTGAGCATGCCTTCCAGGGCCAGTCGCAGATCGTCGGTGATCTGGTAGATGATGTCGTAGCGGCGGATCTGAACGCCGCGCTGGTCGGCCAGGAGTCGAGCCCCTTCGTCGGGAACCACGCTGAAACCGATAATCACGGCGTCCGAAGCGTCGGCCAGATGGACATCGGCCTCGGTGATCCCGCCTACGCTGGCCTGCAAGATTTTGATTTGCACTTCGGCGTGCTCCAGCTTGGTCAGCTCTTTGCGGATGGCTTCGATCGATCCGCGGACATCCGCTCGCAGAATGACGTTCAACATTTGCACTTCCTCCTCTTCGAGACGCTCGAAGAGGTTTTCCAAAGTCACGTGCGGCCGGGTCTGGCCAAGCTCGCGTTGACGGCTCTCGGCGAGCCGTTGTTCGGCCAGGTTTCGGGCCAGCGAAATGTCGTCGAGCACATGGAAGTGGTCGCCCGCGCCGGGGGGTATGTTCAATCCCGTCACGTTCACCGGCGTGGAAGGCCCGACTTCCTTATGTCGTTTCCGCGGGTTCAGCGTGTCGTACATGGCCTTGATGCGACCGTAGGCCGGACCGCACACCACCAAGTCGCCCACGCGCAAGGTGCCTTTCTCGTTCAAAAGCTTGGCGACCACGCCGCGGCCTTCATGCAGCTCGGCTTCCAGGCAAGTGCCGGTCGCGGGACGATCGGGATTGGCCGAGTATTCGTGTAGTTCGGCGACCGTCAGGAGCGTTTCCAGCAGTTCGTCGACGCCTTCGCCGGTGATCGCGCTGGTCTTGATGACCTCGATATCGCCACCCCATTCGGTAGGCAGCAACTCGTTGGCGGCCAGTTGCTCTAACGCGCGCTGCGCGCTGACGCCCGGCAGATCGATCTTGTTCAACGCCACCACGATCGGCACTTCGGCGGCCCGGGCATGACTGATGGCTTCCTCGGTCTGAGGCATCACGCCGTCGTCGGCCGCCACGACCAGCACGGCGATGTCCGTGACGTTGGCCCCGCGGGCGCGCATCTCGGTGAACGCTTCGTGGCCCGGCGTGTCGACAAACGCGATCGCGCGGCCTTCCTTCTCGACCCGATAGGCGCGGATATGTTGCGTAATGCCGCCCTTCTCGCCGGAGAACACGTCGATGCCGATGATCCGGTCCAGGAGCGACGTCTTGCCGTGGGCGACGTGCCCTAGGAAAGTAACGATCGGCGGTCGAGGTTTCAGCGAGTCGGGGTCGTCTTCCTGTTGCAGCTCTTGCGTCAGCTTGTCTTCCAGGGTGGCCTCTTGGCGGATATCGACTTCCGCGCCGAGCTCCACCGCCAACAGTTCGGCCATTTCTCCGTCCAGGTCGGCGTTGATGTTGGCCATCGTGCCGAGCTCCATCATTTTGCCGATGACAGCCGAAGCGGAAATGCCCAAGGCTTCGGAAAACGTACGAATCGTGCATGGAAGCTGCACAACGACCTTTCCCTTGCGCGGTGCGGCCGTATTGACGCCGGTTCGCCGAATTTGAGTGCGCCGGCGACCCCTCGACATTCGGCCGCCGCCTCTGGCGTCCCCGCGAACTCCTCGCGCGGGGCCGGATCGTTTGCGTTTGAGTTGACGAGCCTCGCGCCCGCCAAGTCCCGCCGCGCCGGGCTCCGCGCCGGCTGCCGCTGGGCGCCCTCGGCGTCGTTCGCGACCAAGTTTTGTCTCTTCGGCCGGCACAGGTGGTCCGCCGGGGACCGTTTTCGCGCCCGGTTTCCTTGCGGTGGGCTTTTTCTGGGCGACCTTCTCTTGGGCGGCCTTCTTCTCTTCGTGCTTGCGAAGATGTTTCGAGAGAGGTTCGGTCCCCTTCTTGCCGGCTCGAATGGCATCCAAGGGGAGCTTGATGTCGGGTCGCTGTGGCAGCGGTTCTTTGGACTTGGCCGGCTTCGCCGTCTCCGCAGCGGTTGGCATCGGCGCCAGCTTGATCGCGGGCGCTGACTTCTCGGGCGTTGGCGTCTCGGGCGTTGGCGTCTCGGGCGTTGGCGTCTCGGGCGTTGGCGGTTCCTTGGCAGGTTCTTCCGTTGCCGGGGGTTCCTGACTCGCTTTTTGCACGGGCTCTAGAAGGCGAACCTTGCCGCCGCCCGTGCCGGTCGGGGCAAGATAGTCTTCGCGTCGAACGACCCCGGGCTTTGCGGGCGCAGCTTCGGCCTGCGGCTTGGTTGGCTTGCTGCGGGCCTTGCTCTTGTCCATGTAGGCGGTGAGCTTGGCCATTTCGTCGTCCGACAGGCTGGCCAGCGCGGAGCCCTTCCCCGTGATCCCCGCCTTCGTGCAGATGTCGGCGAGGACCTTGCTGTCGAGTTTCAGTTGCTTCGCTAGGGCGTAAATACGCATGGGCACTAAGCCGCTCCCTCTTGAATTCTGACGGTCGCGACGTCGCGACCGTACGTGTCT
>CAYYOX010000360.1:0-5302 GCA_964473065.1 uncultured Planctomycetaceae bacterium
CGCGACGGAGCTGCGTCTCGTTATAGCGGCCCGAGCGGTAATCCTCCCGCTGCTGTTTGAACCTCTCGACCAGTTGCACCACCGCGTCGGGCACTGCCATCCGGTTGACTCCTTTGTTTTGCGGGCTACCAGAATACGTCAAACTAGGACCGCATTATAGCCCAAAAGAATGAGAAACAAAGGGGTCCAGAAACAAAGGGGTCCAGAACGATGTTCGAGAATACTCGTTCTGACCCCTTTAGCGTTGCATTTCCATGAACACAACCGAATAGCATCATATTCCCAACGGTTTCAAAGTTTCCTGCAGTTCGCTCATTTCAGCATCCGTCAGGGGTTGGACGGGCTTGCGACAGGGGCCCACTTTTCTGCCGGATAGATTCGTGGCTGCCTTGACCGATGCATTGTAGACGTGGGTCCAGAAGAAGTGATTGGCAGGAAATATGCGTTTCCACAGATCGGCGGCTTCAGACAGTTTTCCCGAAGAGACGCTGTTGTAAAGATCAACCGTCTCCTTGGGCATCGCGTTGGGGGCGCCCCATACACAACCCGAGCATCCGGCCACCAAAGCAAAGAAAGCAGTCGGATCGGCCCCATTGAATACGTTGGCGCCTAGGGCAAGCAGTTCCTGGATTCGAACGAGATCTGCGGTGCTGTCCTTGATGTACTGGATGTTATCGATCTCCATAAGACGCTTAAATAAAGCCGGCGTAAGATCAATGCCCGAATGAACCGGGATATTGTAAGCCATGATCGGCGTCTTAATGGCCTCAGCGATCTTCTCGTAATGATAATAGACCCCTTGGTCATCAGGTCCTTCGAAATAAGGCGGCAAAATCAGCAAACAATCCGCACCGGCGCCTTCAGCATGTAGGGCGTATTCGATCGCATCGGCCGTATTGATGGCCGATGTTTGAACCATAAAACGGGCCCTGCCATTGATATGTTTGGAAGCGACTTCAGTAATTCTTTTTCTTTCCTCGGGCCGCAAATAAGCAAATTCACCGGTTCCGCCGCAAACCAGAATAATGTGAATCCCGGCCTCCAACATGGAGTCGATGTGGTCTTTCATTGCGGCCTGATCAACTTTTTCACCATCATCCGTAAATGGAGTGCACAAGGCGGCGCAGATTCCTTTAAGTTCTTTCAAAGCAATCTCCTCCTTTCATGTGTAACAAAATCTGTTTCTATTGATAGGGATTTGAATCCCCACGACAATCCAGAGTCTACCCTGAGTGGGGTGGGTGTGCAACCGAATGGCCCGGGAACTCGCGAGAACCCGTCCCGCGGCCCTTCTCGGGAGCGATTTTAACGCCGCAGCCGTTTTCTTGGGGATAAATCACTCGGCCGCGGTCGATGGTTACGCCTGTGGCAATGTCTTCGCCGAGAAACAGCGCCCCGTCCATGTCGACGTAGTCCAGCAGCGGCAACAACTGGGCAATGGCCGAGATACCGACGCGGGCGAGACAACCAATCTCTACTTCAAGCATCCGCAGATCGTCAGTGAGCTCAAATCGCAATTGGAAGCCTACAAGCAAGGCGGTCGAAGTGCCCCGATTCGCAAGTAGGCGAGACATCGAGGATCCGGCGACGTTTGCCTTATCGCTTTAGGTTTGATATACTGCGTGTGATCGTGAGCAGCCTCCCTTCCTTTTCAAAGAGACAAGAAAAGTGAACAAAAAAACTGCCCCCCGCGCCTTGTATGTCGCGACGCTTCTCGCTCTGTCCCTGATGTCCTGCAACCGCGGTTTGGCTGAGGCCGCGATCGAAGACGACTTCTCGACCGATACGTCGGCGCGGTGGACGCTGCTGGAAGGGATGTTTAACAAAGATACGGCCCAAATTAGGATCGACGACGGTCGGGCCTTGCTCGGCGGGGCGGCCATGCGGGCCATGCCTTGCGAGGCGGCTCGGGCTCGCGTGCGGTTCTTTCTGCCGGAAAGTAGCACGGAGTGGGCCTCTGCGGCGTTGACCTTCCATGGAAAGGACACCAAGCAGCGCGGCTACGCGATGGTGATCTTCGGCGCCCCCTACCTGAAACCGGGCCAAGTGGAACTCACCTTTTTCCAAATGGCCTCCAAGATCCAAGAGCTCAAGCCGTCGCAATGGTATACGATCGCCGCCGAGTGCGACGGCGTCTTTCTGCGGATGAAAGTCTGGGCCGACGGGCAGCCGGAGCCCAAACAGTGGAACCTCCAAGTCAGGCCGCCGGAGTGGCTCAGCACGATGGCCGGCGTGGGCATTCGTACCTACGGCATGGAGGTGGCGTTTGACGATTTTTGGGCCGAATCGATTCCTGTCGTGTCGCCCATCACATGGGCAGACGAAGCGACCGGATGGCGGATGGCCGTCGCGCCCGACGGGACGATCCGGAAATTGGAAAAGCAGATTGGCGAGCAGTGGCTGAACCTCGCCTTTCGGCACGATCAGTTTGCCGGCCCTGCGTTCAGCGGCGTGATGCTCAATTGCACCGACAAGGATACTTTGACCTTCGAGGGAACAAAGGACGATATCCGCTATCGCTTGCACTACGAAGCGAACCAGCGGGGCCTGGCAATCGTCGCGCGCATGAAGAATCTCGGCGAGAAGTCTTTCCAGCCGGAAGCGGCCCGACTCATGCTGGGACTGAACACCGAGATGATCAAGTATCCCGACTGGAACCAGAAATTCTTCCCCACGCTGCTGCGCGGCGAGAAGACGCATTTCTGGGGCTACTTCATGAGTCCCGAGGGACGCATTTTGACGATCGGCTCTGCGGATCCGATCGCTTCGTGGAATTACGAGTTCCAGCCGCGACGGCATCGCATTTATACGGTCAGCCTCGACATGCTGCACGCGCTGCCGCTGCCGGCGCGTCATCCGCAGGATCTGACCGAGTTGAAGCCGGGCCAGCAAAAGACGTGGACCGTCTACTTGCAGCCGGTCGACCGGGTCGAGGATGTCAAGCCGACCTTGGCCAAAAGTATCGCGTCGCCGATGATCGAGATCGATCGCTACACGCTGGCCGAAGGAGAGGCAGCCGAGGTAACCGTCTTTTCCGGCGAGCCGATCACAGTCGAGATAACCGACCCCAACGGTCAGTCCGATCGAATCGACGCGGGCGAAGCGACCGACGGCACGTGTTCCTTTACCTATCTGCCGGATCAAGGGGTCGGGGTCTACACCTTGAAAGTCAGCAATGAATCTGGCAAGACGTCCGAAGCCATGCTATATCAACGTCGGCCCTGGTCGTGGTACTTGAAGCAGGCTCGCCGGGAAGCGGTCCGATCGCCGCAAAAGGCCGCCAACTGCGTGGAAAACTGGATGGGACACTTTTCCGCTTACCTGGCCCGACGCTACTTCCCGGACGAACCACTCGACCGGCAGATCGAACAGAACTTCCGAACCATCTTCCCGCTGATGTACGATGTAGAAAACGCCAAGCCGACCGCTGCGGGTAATCCCCATCGGATTCAGAACACGTTCTATATGGTCAGCCTGTTAGTCGACGTCTATCAGGCGACCGGCAACCTCGGCGATCTGGAACTAGCCAGCCAGCTAGCGGATTGGTTGGCTGACGAGAACCAGGATGCCCAGGGCGCCTATCGGGCCGGCGGACAGGGGGCCCATTACACGTGCGTCGCCTATGCGGCCAAGTCGATGTTGGAGTTGGCGGCCGTGGAAAAGGAACTCGGCCGAAAAGATCCCGTCTGGAAGAAGCGTTTTGAAAAGCATTACGCCTCAGCCAAGGCGGCCATCGACGACTTGCAGCGCCGACTCGACAACATCGGCACCGAAGGCCAGGCCACCTACGAGGACGGCATGATCGGGTGCTGCGCCACGCAGTTGGCCCTGTTCGCCTTGTGGCAGGACGACCCGGCCGAGCGTGAGAAGTATCTCCAGGCGGCCCAATATATGTTCAACGGCCACCGCTGCCTGAGTCAGATGCTCGTGCCCGACTGCCGGATGAACGAAGGCTCGTTACGGTTCTGGGAAGCCCAGTACGACGTGTTGATCCCGCGCAATATGATGAACTCGCCGCACGGCTGGTCCGCATGGCGGATTCCCGGCCTCTGCTACATGTATCAACTAACCGGCGACGAACAATGGTTGCGTCGTGCAATGAACGGCCTGGGCGCCTGCGTGCAGTTGATCGACGCCGAAACGGGTCGACTGCGCTGGGCGTTCGTGCAAGACCCGCACATTCGGGCGCCCGTGTTGGTCGAAGATCCCGCCAGCCCGAACCGTCCCCAAGGCAAGCACGTCGAGCAAGTGATCGGCGAGCAGTACGTCGAGATGATTTCCCACTTCTGGCATCCGCCGATCGACAAGGCCGTATTCGGCTATGGCAACGAGGGCGGAAGCTGCGACAACGACGTGCATGAAGTGTTTAAGTGCCTCGAAGAAGTGGCCCTAACGTCAGCCTACGTCGTCCAGCGCGCCGACGGAACGACCGTCGGCTACAACTGTCGGGTCGAGGACCAAGGCGGGCAACTCGTGGTCACGCCCCTGGAGCCGGTAGTCAACGCGGTTCACGTCAACTTGAAAGCAAAGCAAGACGTGACGATACACTTCGCCGATCGGCCGGTGCGATTTGAAGAAGTCCCTGCCATGCAGTGGCTTCGCAAAGGATCGTAAAGGCCTCCCCGCCAATTGAGGGTTTCTCCCTCAATCGGGCCGCATTATGGACCGTTTCGACCCCAACTCCCACGCCCTAAACCCGCAAACTCGACGTAACTTCTCTAAAATCGCGGCCCGCTCGTTGACACGCCACGAAAAACTGATATCATACAACCCTGTCGACGTACTAGGTTCCTGCCACTTCATTTCAAGGAGGCTATCATGGGTACTGGAAAGATGAGTATATTGGGGGGGGGTGCGTAAGCTTCGGTCGTCTCGCGGTATCCGATTCGAGCAACTCGAACAGCGACAAATGTTAACCGGTGATTTCCTCGATAGCGTGTTGGCCGACAACTTGGATCCCGAATTTGCCCTTGTCGGTCCCAATTGGGAGACGCAGACTTTGGCCGAGGCCTATCAGGGTGACTTGCAAATCCACGACGCCGGCAGCGGGCAGAACAAGGCCCTCTGGACGTTCGACAACCTTCAGCCCGGCAAGCCCTATAGCGTCTTCGTCTTTTGGGTCCCGCAGCCCGATGCGGCCACCGACGCCCGATATATTGTCCGCGACGGCGGGCAAATCGAAGCCGCCGTCCAGGTCGACCAGCATGACGGGCCGACGGAACTGCAATCGCCCGAACTGGGCGTCCTTACCGTCGATAGCCGCCAACTGACCCTCCACCCCCCCGACGCCGCCAACCGGCGC
>CAYYOX010000360.1:5312-7284 GCA_964473065.1 uncultured Planctomycetaceae bacterium
GCGCGTGATTGCCGACATGGCGGCCGCGATTCTTGCCGGCGATCCGCTCCCAACCGACCAAATCGACAACGGCGATGCGGCCTACGTCCAATCGGGCGACGGCTGGCTGACCACCGCCGAACCGGACGCCTACGGCGGCGATCTGGCCGTGCATCTACCCGGCTCGGGTGAAAACTCGGCCACGTGGACCTTCGAGGGACTTCAGCCGGGCGACCGCTACGGCGTCTTCACCACCTGGGTCCGGCAAAACTACTTCGCCAACAACGTGCCCTATACGGTCTCCGACGGCGCGGCGCTGAACACGACCGTCCGAGTGAACCAGCGGCACGCGCCCAACGACCTCACTCTCGACGGCCATGCCTGGGAAAGCCTGGGGATCTTCGAACTGCAAACGGACGCGCTTTCGGTCGAAATCAGCGACGACGCCAACGGCCTGGCGGCGGCCGACGCGGTCCGCCTGATCCGGCTGGGATCCGTATTGACGCTCGACGCCCCGGCCGAAGTCACCGTCGGTCAGGACATCGAGCTCTCGGCCGAGCTATTCGACCCCAAGGGCGAGGCCGTTTCGCAAGTGGCCTTCTATCGCGACACCGACCGCAACGGCCTATTGGACCCCGAGCTGGACGAACTGCTGGGCATCGACGCCGACTCCAAGGACGGTTTTTCGTGGACCTTCTCGATGCAAAAATCACTCGAGGTCGACGGCGGCAACGGCCCGCACGGCGACTACGCCTACACCTTCTTCGCCGAGTCGCAAACCGCCCAGTCCGCCATCGACTCGGCGGCCGCCGACGTCCAATACATCGGCGCCGAACCGCTCCCCTTCGTCGGCCCGATCATGATGATGGGCGGCGGCTCGCCGACCGTTGTCGGGCGCCACGTCTTCTACAACAACTCGGCCTGGGACGACCCGTCCAAAGGCCGCGACGACAACGATGCGATCGCTCCGGACAAGACGGCCCTGTTTCCCGGCCAGTCGCCCTCGTTTGCGAACTACGTCAACTACACGCTGGGTGTGAACGGGATCGTGGTCGACATCGCCAACCCGGCCGGCACGATCACGCAGGCCGATTTCCGCTTCCACATCGGCAATAGCGGCCGGGCCAACGACTGGACGGAAGGGCCCGCCCCGCAGAGCGTCTCGCTCGCTACGGGCCTCGGCGCCGGCGGGTCCCATCGGATCACTATGACCTGGGCCGACGGGCTGATCGAAACACGGTGGCTAAGTGTCACCGTGCTAGCCAACGCCAACACGGGCCTGTTGCTCGACGACGCCTTTTCCTTCGGCAATGCGATTGCCGATACGGGGGACTGGCCGCTGAACTCGATCGTCGACAGTTACGATGTCTGGGGCGTCTTTGACCACTACGGTGAAACGGGCGTCCCCATCAGCTCGCCGTACGATCTCGATCGCGACGAGCAGATCACTATGTCGGATCTTTTGGCCGTCTCGAACAACATAACGCCCGCAAACGGGCACGTGTTGGACCTTGCCGACGGGCCCGATCTGTCGACGATGAAGATCGCCGGCCGCCACCTCTTCTACAACAACTCGAGGTGGGACGACCCGGCGAAGGGCCGCGACGACGACGATGCCATGGCGACCGGAAATCCGGGAGAACTCAACTCGGAATTTCCGAACCAGCGCCTCTGGAAAGAGGCCTTGCTGCCCGGCAATCTGGCCGACTTTCCCAACTACACCAGCTACGTCCTGGGCATCAACGGCCTGATGGTCGACATTTTCAACCTGCCGGGAACACCCACCTTCGACGATTTCGTGTTTCGCACCGGCAACAGCAACAATCTGAGCGAGTGGGAGCCTCTAGTGCCCCCGCCCACGAGCACGATCAACACCCGCACAGGCGAAGGCACTCTGGGGTCCGATCGCGTGACGATCATCTTCCCTGACAACACGATCCGCAAGGAGTGGCTGCAAGTGACCGTCCTGGCCACGGCCAACACGGGGCTGGTC
>CAYYOX010000361.1:0-5559 GCA_964473065.1 uncultured Planctomycetaceae bacterium
TGATAGATGTCAGCCAAAAAGACATAACCGTCAGGACCGCAACGGCGCGCGGCATCAGGGTCTCGGCGCCCAGCAACCCGAACACGACGGACGCCGCCACGCAGCCGACCGTGCCGAGGATGGCGATGCGCAGCGTCTCCAGCGTCGCCTCGGTGACCTCGGGCAGGACCGAGAGATCGGGCGGCATCATGCGCCCGAGGAAGTCCGCCATCCGTGGGCCGGCGGCGGCGAGACGGGCTATCACTTGGCCCGCGTGCTCGAAGGACGCCGCTTTGCCGTGCTGCTGATCGAGAAGGACCGGCAGCGTTGCGAGTTCCTAGCCGCTCATTTGAAATACGCCACCGTAGTCAACGCCGACGCCCAACGCCGAGTCAGCCTGGAAGAAGAACGGGTCGGCAGCGCCGATGTCTTCGTGTCCTGCACGGGCGAAGATGAAGACAACATCATGGCCTGCGTGGAAGCCCGGGAATTGGGGGCCAAGACGATGATGTGCATCGTCAATCGGCCCGACTACGCCAATGTAATGCGCAAACTGGGCATCGATCACGCCGTCAGTCCGCGGAAGGTCATCTCGCGGCAGATCCTGGCGTTCCTGAACACGGGCGCCGTGGTCTCTCGGGCCACCTTGGCCGACGAGTCGGACATTGAGATTCTCGAGATCGAAGTCGTCGAAGGGGCGCCGGCCACGGAACACGTGTTGGCCAATCTGGATTTGCCGCCGGCCTGTCTGATCGGCGCGCTCATCCGCGACAACTACGTCATAGTCCCCGGCGGCGACGATCGTTTCGCCGCCGGAGATACGGTCGTAGCGTTGGTCGAAACCTCAGCAGTCGAGCAGACGCTAAAAATGTTCAGCACCAACGGCGGGTAAGAGCAAGAAATGGTGTCGTTTAGCGGTCGTCGGCACGACGACCCCCCAATCACTAACCACTATCCACCAACCACTGCTTCCTCCCCCCGATGAACAAACGCCTCTTGTGCAAACTGCTTAGCCTGGTGGCCATGTTGGTCGGGGTCTCGATGGGCTTTAGCCTGCCTTGGGCTCTGCCCGGCTTCGGCGGCGTTTGGCAATTCGAGCAGAAGGGGTTCTTCGGCCTGTTGATGGCCATGGTCGTTTGTTTTGCCGTGGGGGCCGCCCTGCGATACCTGGGTCGTAATAGCAACGGGCAACTGTTTCGCAAAGAGGCCATGGCCGTGGTCGGGCTGAGTTGGGTACTGGCCACCGTGCTCGGCGCCTTGCCGTTCCTGCTCAGCGTCACCTATCGCGAGGCGGACGTGCCGATGTCGCTGGTCGATGCGCTGTTCGAGGCACAATCCGGCTTCAGCACCACCGGCGCCACCGTGCTGACTGACCTGGAAGATCCGGAATTAGTGCCGCGGTGTATTCTGTTCTGGCGCAGCAGCACGCATTTCCTGGGCGGGTTGGGGATTATCGTGTTGTTCGTGGCCATTCTGGGCCAAGGTTCGGCCGGCAAGGCCCTGATGCGGGCGGAAATGCCCGGCCCAACCCAATCCACCCCCCAAGCTCGAATGCAGCATACGGCCTGGGTCCTGTTCCTGATCTATGCCGGGCTGAACGCTGCGCTGACACTGCTGTTGTGGATGGAAGGCCTCTCGATGTTCGACGCCCTGTGCCATGCGTTCGGCACGATGGCTACCGGCGGGTTCAGCACCTACAACCTCAGCGTCGGCCATTTCGCCACGCAGCCGGAGCTTTACAACGCCCCGCTGATCGAGATGACCATTGTCGGGTTCATGATCCTCGCCGGCACCAACTTCATGCTCCTCTACTTCCTGGCCGTCTTCCAGCCCATGCGGTTGCTCGGTGACGTCGAATGGCGGGTCTACTTCTCGATCATCCTGATTGTAACGCTGCTGGTCGTCGGGTTCGGGCTGTATCATCACGACTTCGGCTCGCAAAGCGGCATGACCGCACGCTCGGACACGCCCGCGGAGAACGACGATGGGTTGCCGCTGGGTACGGCCGTGCGCTATGGGCTGTTTCAGGTCGTCTCGATCATGACGACCACCGGATTTTGCACCGATAACTTCGATCTGTGGAACAGTTTCGGGCGGGGAATCCTGCTGCTGATCATGTTCATCGGCGGATGTGCCGGCAGCACGGGCGGCGGCATGAAGGTGATCCGCCATATCTTGTTCGTCAAGATTCTCCGCCTGGAGATGGAGCAGGCCTTTCATCCGACCGTCGTACGCCCCTTGCGCCTGGGCGGCCGGCCGCTGGAAGATCAAGAGTTGCGGCGAAGTATCCTCGTCTACTTCGGCCTAATCCTGATCATCTTTGCCGCCAGTTGGCTATTTACGATCACGGTCGAATCGGACGATACGTGGATCGAGCACGGGCAACAGCATGACCACAAGCTGATCGATTCGGCCAGTTGCGTCGTCGCCACGCTGAACAACATCGGTCCGGGCCTAGGTGTGATCGGAGCCACGAAAAACTACGCCAACTTCACCTGGCCCACCAAGCTCTTGTTCATTTGGCTCATGATGCTCGGTCGGCTCGAGATCTTCGTGATCCTAGTCCTCTTCATCCCCAGCTTCTGGCGCTCCCAGTAGGGTGGGCTCCGCCCACCAAAACACGAGGCGTTCCCAAGTGCAGCAATCGGTGGGCGAAGCCCACCCTACGGCTTTTTCCACGGTGACGCGGAAGCTGCCCCGCTGTATACTCAATGTAGATACAGGAGGGTCCCATGATTACGAACATTCAGAAGTGGGGAAACAGCTTGGCGCTGCGAATCCCCAAGGCGCTGGCCGAAGACGTGCAAGTCGAGGAAGGCGCCGCGGTGAACTTGGCCGTCGAAAACGGCTGCCTGCTGGTGACTCCTGCGGCAAAGACGCCCGGCAATCTCCGCTCGCTGCTGAAACAAGTCACGGCGGAGAACCTGCACGGCGAGGTCGACGCCGGAACACCAGTTGGCCGGGAGGTTTGGTAGTGCCCGGTCGGTATGTTCCCCAACGCGGCGACATTGTCTGGCTCCAGTTCACTCCGCAAGCCGGGCGACGACCTGCACTGGTCGTTTCGCCGAAAGCCTACAACGACAAGGTGGGCCTGGCCCTATTCTGCCCGATCACCGGCCAGGTGAAGGGATATCCTTTCGAGGTTCTCCTGCCGCCGAAGTTCAAAGTGACCGGCGCGGTCCTTTCCGACCAGATCAAAAGCTTGGATTGGAGGGCGCGAAAGGCAAAACGCATCGGCCCTGCACCCAAGCAAGTTACCAAAGAAGTCCTTGCCAAGATCGGGCTCTTGGTGGAAAGCTAAATAGCCTTGCACGATCTCGGGAATATGTAGGGTGGGTCAAGGAACGAAGACCCACGCATTAAGAAACGATATAGGACGCTTCCGCGTGGGTCTTCGTTCCTCGACCCACCCTACAAGAAGTTGAAACGGCCATGGCGGGGCGAATACGAGTTCGATCTCTTCTTGTCGGCATCGGGATGCGGGTGGTTGCTGTGGGCGGCATCTTTCTGTTGGCCGGTCTGTTTCTGGTCGACGTTCGCTCTCTCTTTCCGTCGCGACCGGTTCGTCGCACGACGGTCGAGGTCTCGGAAGACGACGCACAGGCCGATCCCGGTTGGCCGCATCGCCGAGGGCCGCATTACGATGCGATCTCCGACGAGACCGAGCTGGCCGATTCGTGGCCGCCGGAAGGGCCGCCCGTGCTTTGGTTGCGCCAGATCGGTCGGGGATACTCCGGCATCATTGCCGTGGGTGATCGGGTCTTTACGCAGCGGCAGACGCTTTCAAGCCAGTCGGTCCTCTGCCTGGCGGCCGAGAGTGGAGAGCCGATCTGGGAACACCGCTACGGCTGGCCTTATGAGGCGGCCGGCATGTATCCCGGTCCTCGGGCCACGCCGACGTGGCATCACGGCAAAATCTATTTCGCCGGACCGCGAGGGTTGCTCGAATGTCTTCGGGCAACAGATGGCCGGCTGCTCTGGTCGCTCAACGTCCATGAGAAGTTCGACGGACAGGGCACCGACTTCGGCTGTGCCTGTTCGCCCTTGGTGTTGGACGGCAAGGTGATCATGCCGGTCGGTGGTCCCGGTGCCAGTGTGGTGGCGCTGGACGCCGAAGACGGTTCGACCGTGTGGGCCGCCGGGGACGAGCCGGCCAGCTACTGCTCGGCGCTGCCGATCACCTTCGCCGGACGGCCCTACGTGGTGGTCTTTCTGCAAAACGCCTTGGCCGTGCACGACCTTCAGACCGGCCGGCTGATGTGCCTGGAAAAATACTCGACCGGTTACGACGAACACGCGGCCGCGCCGCTGTATGACGAGCCTTACCTAATGGTCGCCCGGCCGTTCCAAAGCGGGGCCGAATGCTTCCGGCTGCACAAAGAAGAGAGCACGCCGACCTTGACGATGACCACTGCCTGGTACAATCGGAAGTTCTCCAACGACACGGCCTCCAGCCTGCTGATCGACGGGCATATCTACGGGTTCGATTTGCGTGACGTGCAGGCCAAGGCCCATCGTCCGTCCCGGGGACAGTTTCGCTGCCTGGATCTGGGCAGCGGAGAGATTCTCTGGTCGACCGATCAGATCGGCCATGCCACGTTGATCGTCGCCGAAGGGAAGCTCATCTTGCTGAACGATCGGGGTGAACTGCTTCTGGCCCGGGCCACGCCGGATCGCTACGAGGAACTTGCCCGTACGCAGGTCTTTTCCGACGAGATCTGCTGGACCGCCCCGACCTTGCACCAAGGCCGGCTCTATCTGCGCAGCCCAAGCAAAGTGGCCTGCCTCTATCTGGGAATGCCCGAGCGGCTCAGCGATCGGCAGCGAGCGGCGGCCCGTGCCACTTCGGAGATTGCGGGCTCGACGGCATTTGACTTCACACGTCTGGTCGGCGGAGAGCGAGAATTCGCCTTCGATCCGCCCGACTTGCGGGAGCTTGGGCGGTGGTACGGCTTCTCTATGCTCCTGTTGGTCATGGCGGGGGCCGTCGGAACGTTGATCCATCTGGCACTTAGGTTCAAATGGCCGGTTGCCGCACAACGGTTGGGACGGATCGGATTCTACCTGGCCGCGCTGCTGTTGGCCGCGGCAGGCACGCCCGTCTTCAACCGCTGCTTCGATCCATTCATTTTCACCTGGCCGGCATGTCTGTTCGTGGTCCACCAAGTTACATTGAATGTGGTCGTATGGTCGGGGCGTCGTCCAGAGTACAAGGGATCGCGGTGGTTGGCGATGCTTGCGGCGCTGTTCTTCCTGGCCATGTGCCTGGCCTATTACCTCGTGTGCCGACGATTGAGTCTGGCCATCGAATGGATCTTCCTGATGGGATTCCTCCCCTCGTGGCCGATCGCCGTTCCGACGGCCTACCGGTTGCAGCGTCAGGGACATCCGATCTGGGATTTCCTCTGGGCAGTGGCCTCGTTCTCGGCCTACTTCTGGTCCGCCGCCGCAGTGATCCTCTGGAAAGCGACCGGACTCTAACGCAAGAAACAAGCGTAGGGCGGGCTGTGCCCACAAATGGCCACGCTGCCCGCAATATGATCACTCGTCAAAGAGAATCCTCCCCGTGTCCGGCGACAT
>CAYYOX010000361.1:5569-7270 GCA_964473065.1 uncultured Planctomycetaceae bacterium
TACGGGGATCATCGCCGTGTCCGACGAGACGCTTTGCACCTCCACCTCGACGTTGACGAGGAAACCTCCGCGAAATTCCCAGTCCCCACGCGACGTCGGACTGATCGACCCCCGCACTTCGATCGACCCGAGAATCGTCCGCAACACGCCGATCAGCTTGTCTCGTCCGGGATTCGGTTTGGTCTCGAACGAATGCCGCCAGCCGTTACGGATGTTCCAGAGGACAAGCCCTTCCATACCCTCCGCGACCTCGTTGGACTGCTCCGAATCGTCCAGAGGAAAGAAGGTTCCCCGGCGGATTTTCCGGATCAGTTCCTCCAGGGCCGCCCGAACGTGGTGGTCGGTCAATTGGCGATTGGCGATGACAAAGGCCTCGTAGATGGACGTCTCCGTGCCGAGCATCACCGGAACAAGCTCACTGGTCTTGTACTTGTTACCCCGGTAGGCGAGCGGGGCGTTCTTCTTTGGTTGCCGATCCCGTTTGGCCTTTTGCTTTTTCTGCTTCTTCAGTCTTTGGCGATTCTTCGTGGCCATGGCAACAACCTCCTACAAAGGGATCGGTGATTCTCGAGCAGCCCCAGTTATACGATGTTTTGTTAATCGATAAAACTCAGCTTTCTCTGCAAAGTTGCCGCTGGCGCTTTGGGCAAGCGGCAGCGAGGGTGCGGCATGGGCAAGCTGGGTGGTGTATTGCAAGTGGACCTTTCCATGTTGCCTCCAGTTTTCCTCAGTATTCCAACGGTGTCTGCCGAAAACTACCGAAAGAAGCGATTAGGTAGACTCTACCGGCTAAGTGAAGTATTTGGGGCAAGTCGTGGCGAACGGACTCCTGGCGAGGGAGCACCCACCGTCCGCTTTTCGTTCGAGCGACTTTCTCCGTCAAGGGCTCTTAGGAGTCCTGTGTTTCGGTGACCACGCCCGATTCGTGACACGGATGAAGTTGACCGCATGAGCTCTTGGGTAATACCGTTTGTCGCCGCCTTCCTCGCGTCATTTGTGCTGACGCCGTTGGCGCGGTCGATTGCCCGGCGTCGCGGAATTGTCGACCATCCGGACGGGCAACGGAAGCTTCATGCCCGGCCGGTCCCCTTGTGGGGTGGGATTGCTGTCTATTCGGCCATCGTCATCGGGTTGCTTGTGGCCGGTTCCCATTGGGTCGGCGCCCTGGACGGGCGCGGCGAGTTGACAACCACCCTGATCGTCATGGCGGGTGTCGTCTGCTTCGTCGGCAGTATCGATGATTCCTGGGTGCTTCGCGCCCGAGTGAAGTTGCTGCTGCAAATCGGCTCGGTGCTGCCGATCGTCCTGTTCGGCTGCTACATGGACCGGATCATGTTGTTCGGCTACCCTTTCGAGCTCGGCTGGCTGGGCATTCCCTTGACCGTTGTCTGGTTGGTCGGTTGCATCAATGCGCTGAACTTACTCGACGGCATGGACGGCCTGGCCTCGATGGTCGGGTTCCTTGCCGCCGTCACGTTGGCCATCATCGCGGTCACGCTAGGTAACACGCAGGTCTCGGTGATTGCCGTCGTGTTGGCCGGCGCCCTGGCCGGATTCTTCGTCTACAACCGGCCGCCGGCCAGTATCTTCCTGGGTGATTCGGGTAGCATGGTCATCGGGTTGGTTCTCGGCGTGCTGGGAATCCAAGGCGCGATGAAGACCACCACCACGCTGGCGATCACGGGTCCAGCCGTCCTGCTG
>CAYYOX010000362.1:0-7236 GCA_964473065.1 uncultured Planctomycetaceae bacterium
GCCATAACGGGCTTCTCCGCTGGCGCAACGGTGTACCTTGCGATCCGTATTTTCAGTGATTGGCTAAAGCAACAAGTATGAATGGTACGATCGAGAAGACGACTCGATTGAGGTGAATTGGTCCGGCGACTCTTGTACTGAACAGAAGTTGCTGGTTTTATGATCAAAACAGATGGGTTCCGTTGGTGTGATCCCATTAACTGATCTTTGACAATTTGGTAAGAAGCAACCGTCGAAGTTGGTTGACAAGTCGCCCGGACGCTGCCGTTGGGGGTGCAAAACGGCAGCGGGTTTGTCGAGACTAGCGCCTACAACGACAACGGGCAACTGGAGTTGTCGATCGATTTCGAGGGGCGTCACACGGTCTTCACCTACGACACCTTGGGCCGGTTAGAGACAAAAGAATACTTCCCCGATGCGGCCACCTGGAATAATGGCACGGGCACGCCGACGGAAACCGTCAGCTACACGTACAACTCCTTGGGCGGGCTGGAGGACACCGACGACAGCGCAAATGGCTTGACCACCAACACTTACGATGTCGAGGGCGGGCTTACCCAAGTTATCTCACCGGAAGGGACGGTCAATTACGACTACTACCCGGCAACCGGTCGACGAAAAAGCACGTACACGGACAACACGCAGACCGACTACATCTACGACGACCTCGGCCGGCTGGAAACGGTCAAGGTGATCAAACGCAATGGGACCGTACTAGGCACGGCGGAGGATACCGTCTATACCTACGACCTGCTGGGCAATCTGGACAAGGTCACCCTTCCGAACGGGGTGGTCAGCGATTATGATTACGATGTGTTGAATCGGCTTGAACTGTTGCGGCACTTCGAGGATGCCAATGACAACGGGATCTTCGATACGGGCGAGAGCCTGCTGGCCGAGTTCGACTACGAATTGTTGTTGGACGGAAAACGCTCCAGTGTGACGGAGACCGACGAGGACGGCAACCAGACGTACATCGATTGGGTTTACGACGAACTGGGCCGGCTGGTGTTCGAGGAGTCGTACAGCGAACTGTTGCCGGCGCGTAACTACGTAGACGAATACCAGTACGATCTGGTCGGCAATCGGCTAACAAAAGACCACGACAGTAACGGTGACGGAATCGTGGACGAAGCAATCACCTACCTCTACGACGCCAATGATCGGTTGTTGGTCGAAACGCGGGATGACCTGACCGTTGCGGACGACGACGGCTACACGCTCTACGAATACGGCCCCAACGCCGACTTCACCGACCCGGCCGACCCGTATGGCGGCGACCATACTGAGCAAACGAAGAAGACGGTCTACGACGAGGCGACCGGTTTGCCGCTGTCACAGACCGATAACACGTACAACCTGCGAGGTCGGTTGGAAAGTGCCGACATCAAACAGTACGATACAGACGGTGTGACCGTTACGTCGCAGACCACAACCGGCTACACGTATAACGACTCCGGCATTCGTACCAGTCAGACCGTAGATGATGGTACTGGTGCGGTCACCACAGAGTACGTCATCGACGGCAACAATCTAACTGGCTACGCCCAGGTCCTTGAAGAGCACGTCGATGGTCAACTGGCCAAGACCTATACGATCGGCCATGACTTGATCTCCCAGACCGATGCTACTGGGACTGTGCATCACTTCCTGTACGACGGCCACGGATCGAACCGTGCGTTGTTGGATACGTCCGGTTCGGTCGTCGAGAGCTACGCCTACGATGCCTACGGCAACGCGGTAGGCTTCAACGCCGCGACTGCGTTGACAACAATCCTCTACTCTGGTGAGCAGTTCGACGTTGCCACAGATCAGCTGTATCTGCGGGCACGCTATTATGATGCGATGATTGGCGGATTCAATCGGGACGATCCGTATGGCGGGGACATCTACAATCCGCAGAGCCTGAATAAGTACGTTTACGCCCACGCTAATCCCATCATGGGCATCGACCCAACCGGTGAATTCTTTGCAACATTGGGGGCTCTTAGCATCCAAGGGGTGCTTCGCGGCTTGAAGCTCGGTAGTGTCGGGGCCGTGGGTGGTGCGATATTCGGTGCGATTGACGCAGGATTGGCCGGTGAAGACATGCTCAATGGCGCCCTCAACGGTGCTAAGTGGGGTGGGGCCATTGGTTTCGGCGCTGGATTCTTGGCCCCGTTTGCGACGACGTTCTTGTCGGGCACAGCCCAGAGTTTTCTGTTGAATCTTGGAGCCGGGGCGAGCCTAACATTTGGTGCGTTTGGCGCATGGGACTCGTTCGGGAATGGAAACGCTGCACAAGGCATTTTCCGATTGGGAACAGGCTTTCTAGGTGCTTACGGTCTGAGGCGTACCGCAATACGACCGACCAAGGCTGTAAACATAGGCGGCGAAGGCGAGGTTCCCAACGTGATAAACCTTCAATTGCGAAGTGCCCTTGGGCGGAATTATGGCCGTTCTCGGCCAACTCCGAGTGGACAACCGGCAGGCCGAAGTTTGGCGGGAATGCTTCTGGAAGGACACGATTTCCAAATCTACAACGCGACTAAGGGCAAACTTCCTTACGCGACCGGTTCTGTTCCAAAGGTGTATACAAACAATCTTCCAATTGGCACGTCACCTGGCGGCCACTTCCCAAATGTCAGCAGAGCGGAGATCATTAGGATCCTGAAACCAGGCGGTCAATGGGTCCGGGATGGAGCGGTTTATTTTACTAAGCCTCAGTAAGTAAGAACAATACTATGAAGTTTCTAAAGCTCCTCGATCCATGGGAAACGCAGGAAGGCGCCGGCCTTCTCATAGAAGAACAGCAGCGACAAGCGGCGGAATTGTTTCCGGAACTCGTTAATGTCTCACGTCTTCATTACTGGCGGCCGGGTGACGCAATCGTGTCGGATGGCGAACGTTATCTAATTGGTTTGGCCGCGTCGTTCGATTTAGGGGACCTTCGTTTGGCAGACATTATCAACGAGTTATTGGCGTTGCAGCCTTCGGTGCGAGTTGATGTGTTCAATGTTGAAGACTGCCGTGATGCAAAGGACGTAAAGAAGTACTTTCCAGACCTTGATCCACCGTGTTTCAGTAATCCGTGGGTTGGTCGCTGGGAAAACGGAGTGCATAAAGCAACACGATTCAGTTTTGAGGCACGTTGTTACATCCTTGAGTCTTTGGGGGCGACAATAACTGCCGCCGAGTCGGTCGCGGGATTATGCCCGCCTGACCGGAGCCTTATGGACGACTGAGAGCTGAAATGGTCCAGCGACTTTTGTACTGAACAGAAGTTGCCTGGTTTTTGGGGAAGAACGGCATGGTTTCCGTTGGCGTTGAGCCAGCGAGAGCGTCGAAAAACTTTGATCTTTGACAATTTGGTAAGAAACAACCGTCCGCGTTGGTTGACAGGTTGCTCGGACGCTGCCGCTGGGTCAGCAGGAGACGTTTTCTTATGACTCGCATGGGCGGCAGGAGCGGCATGTTGATTTCGAGGGGCGGACGACCGATTTTGTTTACGACCAGTTGGGTCGGCTGGACCTCAAGGAGTTCTTTGACGTCGGTAATGACCCGGACGGGACGCCGGATGAGACGGTCGATTATGTTTACGACAAGCTGGGCCGGCTGAAGACGACCACCGACAGCGCAAATGGCCCAACAACCAATACTTACGACACCGAAGGCCGGCTTACCCAGGTTATCTCACCGGAAGGGACTGTCAATTACGAGTACCAGTCGACCACCGGACGGCTGGAACGCACCTATACCGGCACGGCCGACCCGGACGAAACTTCCGCCGCTTCGGACGGCAAGGCCGTCACCGACACGCGCTACGAATACGACATTTTGGGCCGTCTGAGCAAGGTCAGCGTCCACGAGCGGAACGACACCCCGCTAGGCACGCCCGAGGATACCGTCTACACTTACGACGTGCTGGGCAACCTGGACACGATGACCTTGCCCAGCGGAGTGGTCAGCGATTACATTTACGATGAGTTGGGCCGTCTGACCGAACTGACGCACTTTGCGCCGGAGGACAGCTCGGGCGATCCGAACAGCTACGAGGACAACGCAGTGCTGGGCATGTTCGAGTACGAACTGCTGCTGGACGGCCGCCGCGCGGCGGTCGATGAGACCGACGATCAAGGCCGGGTCACGCAGATCGACTGGTTCTACGACAACCTCGGCCGGCTCACCGGCGAGGCCTACGACAGTCACGACGACGACCTGGACTTCATCAGCGAGTACCGCTTCGACCTGGTAGGCAACCGTCTGCAGAAGCTCACGGACGATAGCCCCACGGTGGCGGAGTTAGACGCCTACCTGACCGACCGCACATTCACACCGGACGAAACGATCGGCTACGACTACGACGCCAACGACCGGCTGTTGGAGGAGGAACTCGACACGGGCGCGGACGGCACGATCGACAAGACGACCGTTTATGAATATGGTGGTCCAACCAATCCACATACCGAGCAGACGAAGAAAACCGTCTGGCAAGGAACGGACACCGATCCCGCCACTGGCACCAAGGACAGCGAAACGACGTTCGGTTACAACCTCCAAGGTCGGCTTGCCTCGGCAACGGTCGACAAGACCGGTTCGGGCGGGAGTGTGACCAACACGAGTTATACCTACAACGACTCCGGCATTCGGACTAGCCAAACGGTTGATGCCCAGACGACTGAATACGTCATCGACAGCAACAATCTAACGGGCTACGCCCAGGTCCTCGAAGAGCATGTTGCCGGTCAGCTTACCAAGACCTACACGATCGGCCATGATGTGATCGCTCAGCAATCGCCATCCGTGGAAAGCGGCGACACGCTCTTCCTCGTCTACGACGGCCACGGCAGCACTCGGGCGCTTCTTAACAGTAGCGGCGCGATTGTCACGGACCAGGTCTTCCACTACGACGCCTACGGCAACGCGGTTGGCTTCGATGCTGCAAACGCCTTGACGACGATTCTCTACGCCGGCGAGCAGTTTGATGTGGCAACAGACCAGCACTACCTGCGGGCGCGTTATTACGATGCTGCAATAGGGCGGTTTAATCGGGACGATCCGTATGGCGGGAATATCAACGATCCGCAGAGCCTGCATAAGTACGTTTACGCCTACGCCAACCCCATCATGGGGATCGACCCGTCGGGAATGATGAATCTCACCATAGCCTTTGCGTCCATGGGCATGCGCGCCGGCTTCGCAGCGGGACAGTTCTTGGTGGCCGCGGCACCGGCGATCCAGACGGCAACGACACTTGCCGGTGTTATCTGGATGACGAGCACGGTTCTGCTTATATGTGAAGAAGCAGGCTTCGTGCCCAAGAGCGGCTATACGGAGGCTGTCTCGGGCATCTCCGCAGCAGTTTTTACCGTAGGGTTCTCGCTTACCATAATGTCCGATCAACTTCGGCGCATCTTGGACCCCTTGCGGGGCAGTACCGGAACGCTGCTTAGTGCGAACATGGCCAATCAACAAAGTCTGCAAAGGCACCCAGGCTGGACGGCGCCGTACAGGCCCCGTACGCTGGCCGCCGAGGGAAGAATCGCTCCCGGAGTAAGATTAGTTCGCTTTTTCAGTCCGAATGCCTCGACTAATCCCAGCAGAGGAGTAGGTGCTTTTACCACTACGGTGGAAGAAGCCGCAGGACTGAACTGGGCCCAGGTTCAAAGCCGATTCGGATTGGCTAACCCGCCGACGCATATGTCCTTTACGACCGCTACCGGCAACCGGGCGGTGCTCGGAATTGCAGCAAGGAATTTTAACCAGCAGGGCCTTGGTCTGCAAGTTGAATTGATTGATGAGGCGGTATTCACCAACGCACAACCCTTTCACATATTGGGCCAATGAGTAGTTCCATGTACGAGATAGTGAGTAACGAGATTCGCTTCAGCAATGGGGGTGTGGCTCGGTTCGAGTTCCCCATTGTTCACGCGATGCAGTTTGAAGATGTTGTTGTGGTTGTCGTATGGGCGGGCCGGGAAGGACCGTACAACGAGAACGTTTTTGGCGTTGACCTCTCCGGCAACATACTTTGGCAAATCGAGCCGCAATATCCAAGCACGGTGCGTATGGCCTTTGGCGGCCTACACAAGTCGGGCCAGTACGCAGTCGTCTCGAACACCCTGAGCGCGATGTGCTATCTGAATCCCGCCACGGGCGAAGTCGTAAAGCGGGAGGAACAACCCCATTGAGTAGAGCGGCCAATGAGTAGTTCGATGTACGAGATAGTGAGTAACGAGATTCGCTTCAGCAATGGGGGTGTGGCTCGGTTCGAGTTCCCCATTGTTCACGCGATGCAGTTTGAAGATATTGTTGTGGTTATCGTATGGCCACCCCGGGAAACGCAGTACAACGAGAACGTTTTTGGCGTTGACCTCTCCGGTAACATAGTTTGGCAAATTGAACCACAGTATCCGAGCACGGTGGATATGGCCTTTGGCGGCCTAGACAAGATAGGCCAGTACGCGGTCGTATCCGACGTTCTCAGTGCGGCGATCTATCTGAATCCCGCCACGGGCGAAGTCGTAAAACGGGAGGAACAACCCTATTGAATAGAGTGGCCGATGCAGGCGTGCCCGCGCGGCGAGTTTTGTACAACAATTGCAGACGTTCTGAATTCCAGATCGATGACGCGGGATTCACGAACCCACAACCCTTTCGCATATTGGGCCAATGAGTAGTTCCATGTACGAAATAGTGAGTAACGAGATTCGCTTCAGCAATGGGGGTGTGGCTCGGTTCGAGTTCCCCATTGTTCACGCGATGCAGTTTGAAGATGTTGTTGTGGTTGTCGTATGGCCGGGCCGGGACATACAATACAACGAGAACGTTTTTGGCGTTGACCTCTCCGGCAACATAGTTTGGCAAATTGAGCCACAGTATCCGAGCACGGTGGATATGGCCTTTGGCGGCCTGGAAAAGTCTGGCAAATACGCGGTCGTATCCGACGTTCTCAGTGCGGCGATCTATCTGAATCCCGCCACGGGCGAAGTCGTAAAACGGGAGGAACAACCCCATTGAATAGAGTGGCCGATGCAGGCGTGCCCGCGCGGCGAGGTTTGTACAACAATTGCAGACGTTCTGAATTCCAGATCGATGAGGCGGTATTCACGGATTCACAACTCTTTCACATATTGGGTGTGTGCGTCCGGCGACTTTTGTACTGAACAACAGTTGCCTGTTTTGCCGACGAAACGGCATGATTTCCGTTGGCGTTGAGCCAGCGAGAGCGTCGAAAAACTTTGATCTTTGACAATT